>JAGGTT010000264.1 GCA_021163565.1 Candidatus Tharpella sp. | reverse complement strand
GGCTGTTTTCCTGGTAAGTTGGAGTGTAGAGACTGATACCGCCGTAGATCAGGGCCGCCATGCTCTCCATTCTGAATTTGAAGCCTGACAAGCCCCCTTTGAAATTGATGCCGCTGCTGTTCCAAAAACGGGTTTTTGTTTTAATCAGATGTTTATATCGAGATTCAATGTAAGCATCGATAATGACACCTGAACCCGCTTCATCCAAGGTATATCCCTGGACTGATCCAACCGGGATATTTTTGTAGTAGAGTTTGGTGTTGCGCTGAATCGAACCAAGATTTTTAGAGGTTAACTTCAGGTGCAGGCCCGGCGCCTCTTGCGAGATTGGCGGCGGCTCCGGCAGGCCGATAAATTCACGGCAGGGTTGTTCTGAAGCACCGCTCTGGACCGCAATGTAGCTGCCCGACAGCAGGGTTTCAAGGCCGCTTATCTGCCCGGCAGAGACTTCCGGTTTCACGATCCAGAATTTGCTGTCTTTGACAACTCCCTGTTTCGCAACTTTATTTATCTCTATTCTCAAAGAGACACTGTCAACTCCTGGATCAACTTGGATATCCCGGACGGTACCGATCACTATACCCTTATAGATTACATTGGTTTTGCCAACAGTGATTCCTTCGGCATCAGCAAAGTGGACGATGATATCGATGCCGGCGTTCTGGTAGTTGTCAAAGAGCAGCCAACCACCAATCAGCAGGGCGATAAACGGTAAAATCCAGATCGGGGAGATGCCTCGGCGTTTTTTTATTACAGGTGTTTCCATGACTGGTTCCCTTGATTAGTGGAATGTTTAGATTTATGCATCCCAGAGTAGTCTGGGGTCAAAGGTGATGGCAGCAAACATGGTACTCAAGACCACTCCGGCAAAATATGGGGCGGCGGCATCAGCATAGATTGAACTTATATTGGTAAAATTTACCAGCACCTGAAGCAGGGCGATAACAAAAATATCAAGCATCGACCAGCGGCCGATGAACTCAACTATTCGGAACAGCAGGGCTTTATGGCGCATCCAGGTTTGCCAGTGGTAGTGGATTGAAAGAAGAATCAGAATCATGCTGATGATCTTGAAACAGGGAACCAGGATACTGGCAGTCAAGATGACCAGACCGATACCGTACGAGCCGTCTTGAAAAAAGTAGATAATACCTTCCATTATGGTCGAAGAGTCTGATTTTCCTATAAAGTTTACTACCATGATCGGTAGAATATTGGCTGGGAAAGAGAGGATCAGAGCGGTTATGACTAGAGCCCAGGTGCGATTCAAACTACCGGGTTTACGGAAATGAAGACTGGCACCGCAAAGTGGACATGCAGGAGTTCCAGGCTCTTTCGGGTTTAAGGGGGTAAGTTTGCGGCAGTCGTGGCAGAGGGCCAGGCCGGCTTTACGGGCGGTTAAGGCTGAAGCCAGGGAATTCATCCTTGTATTCTCCCGTGTTCGATTTGTCTCCAGAACTCAGTTTTATCAAGTGCTAAAGATGATCCCAGAGCTGTCAGCATCAACGCGGTGAAGCAGAAAAAACCTGTATCATAGTGGATATGGGCTGTGTGATGCATTTTGATTATGGTTACTAAAATTCCGATCATCATGACTTCCAGCATACCCCACTCATCAGAATGGACATAAATCCGCATCATTTGCGGCAGGTAGCCGGGAATGCGTTTGCGTTTGAGGTTGAGACTGATCCAGAAGATCAGGAAAAGTTTTATCAGGGGAAATGCAACGCTGGTCATGGCCAGGATTACCGCCACAAGCCAGTAGCCGGTATGCCAGGTGGAAATAATACCGTCAAAGATTGTGCCGCTGTTTTCGATGCCCATTGTATCCAGAGTCATTATCGGCATGAAGACAGCGTAGGGAAATAGTATAAGCCCGGTCAGAGCCAGAGCCAGACTGTGGTTGACCGAGTTGCTTTTGGGGGCAAGGAGGATTTCGTCACAACGCGGACAGATGAGTTTTTCTCCGGGTTGCACCGGTTTGTTCTCAATCAAGAGGTCGCAGGCGGGGCAGGCCAGAACCTGGTCGAGATTAAAGGTCGGCTCGGATCCGTAAGCGGCTTTGCTGCCGATTGTCTTCTGATTGAAGTCGTTACTCCACATCAGGTAATTTTTTGATCCAGTCACCGTTTTCGAGCCAATAGTCAGTTACTCTTTCCAGTTCACCACTGCTCTTGAAAGACATCAGGAAATTATTCAGCCAGTTGACAAGCAGGGGATCATTGGCCGGGGCCGCAATTCCGATGGGTTCGAAGGTGAATGGTTTGAGCATGGTTGAGAGTTCATGCTCAGGGTAACGGAAGGTAGAAATGAGACAGATTGGATAGTCCGCAACCAGGGCATTAACTTCGCGGTCAAGAACCATCTTGACCGCATCATTATAGGATTCAGTGGTTACCAGCGTGGCTTTTGGCAACATACTTTCAATCACCTGCTGACTGGTTGAACCCTGCAGTGCCGCCAGGGTGATCTCAGGATTGTTGAGTTCGCTCCCGCTGTTGATTGAGGAGATTGCGATATCTTTAGTCAAAATGGATTTGCCCGAAATGAAATAGGGGCCGACAAAAGCGACTTTAAGATTACGTTTGCCGGTCATGGTCATACTCGACATTACGAGATCGATTTCTCCGGCTTCCAGGGACGGCAGGAGCTGATGAAAAGGCATCGGCTTCATAGTCAATTTAACTCCCATGCCGCCGGCGATAAAGGTGGCGATGTCGGGTTCAATACCGATAATTTCACCGTTTTTGGTGGTCATGTTGAGCGGCGGCATTGAGGCGGCGGTACCGACAATAAGTTCACCCCGGCTGAGGATGCGTTCAAGGATTGGCGATGTTGCAACATATTTTTTACTCTCAACCCCGTTACAGGCGAACAACACCAGAGGGATAAGGGCCAGAAGGACTACCTGTTTACAGAATTTAATCATTTCTTTCTCCATGTAAGGATTTTCCAGGTTATTTTTGTAATAGATGAATAAAACTAACTGGTTTCGTAGCATTTTAATTGTGTTGCTGTCAAGTGGAAAAACAACAAAAAAGGTCTTCTTTAATCTTTGATTGCTTAGATCAGATTATTGAATGTGGTCACGGCTATGCTACGGGAGAATCAAGCGAAGTTTTGGGTCAGGGTCAGCCCCGGGAAGAATTTTCAGGAAGGTTGAACCAGCTGGTCCCAGAGTATACCTTTGAAACCAAAACGCTGCATGATCTGCATTCGTTCCAGAGCATCAGTTGGGGGAAAGAGGCGCTGGCGCCGGCCTTTACAGGCGGCAGTGAGCTTCTGGTTCATGATTTCACTGTCGATTTCAGGTGAAGCGTAATAAGTCGGGCGCAACAGTGAGGTTTCAGTTGTGATAACACCCTCTTGCAAGGCTCGCTGATAAAGATTGGTGCCGGGCAGAATGCGCAGCCCGGAGAAAAGAAAAAGGACGCCGCCATCAAGCTTGTCCAGGTTCCTTATACCCTCGGCTAAGGTAACCGGAGTTTCAAGCGGCCCGCCGAAGATGAGATAGTGCGCGATCGGCAGTTTGAGTTCTTGACAGAATTTGTGGGTCGTGAAAATATCATTGAGCGAAAAACCTTTGCCGAGTCCCTTGAGGGTGGTTTCGGTGAGGGCGTCACTGCCGGATTCCACCGCAAAGAGTCCAGATCTCTGCAGCAGCTTCAGATCTTTAAGATTCAGTCCGGCCGGTCGGAAAAAAGCGCTCCAGCGGATTTTCAGATTTCGGTTCAGGATCTCTTCGGCAATGGCGAGATGGTGTCCCTGGTTATCGTTAAAAACGGAATCGACGAAGAACAGGGTGTCGATGTTGTGGGTTTCAATCAGGTATTCAATATCATCTACCACCGTTGCCGGCGGCCGCCGGCGGAACCGGTGACCTTCAAGCTCGGGGTAGGTGCAGTAGTGACAATGGTGGGGGCAACCGCGTTTGCTCTGCAGGTTGGCGATGCCGCTGCGGTTGCGATAGAAATTAAGAATGTCGGGGTGAAACTGTGGGGTCGCAAATTGTTCTCCGGTGAGCGGTTTAACACCTTTGGCAATCGCCGGCGGTTGCTTGCCGGAGCGGATCTCATCCAGTAATCGGGGCAGGGCTTCTTCGCCTTCACCGACCACGCCGTAATCGGCTTCAAGATATTCCAGTATCGCTTCCGGCATCAGGGAAAAAGCGGGGCCGCCGATAATTGTCGGGGCCGGGTTTAAAGTTTTGATTTCAGCAATTGTCGCCCTGGCCTGTTCCAGATACCAGCCCGCGTCACCGCTTAAAGAGTCGGTGTTGTCGATATTGCGCAGTGAAAAGCAGATGAAGTCCGGGTTGAATCCGGCAATCATCTTTTTAAGGATTTCGGTATCATTTTCAGCGGCGAGTATATCGAACTGTTCCACCTGGTGGCCGCTGTCGTTCAAGGCTCGGGCAATGACCGCCATACCCAGAGGATAGACAACATATGGAGTCGTTGCCAGGTTGGTTGAAATCAGTAGTACCCGGCTCATATGGCTCGGCCGGAACGCTTAAATGTACGTGATTTTTTCGGGTCGTAACGTCTGTAGGTTCCATCCGCCATTTCGCGGGCGATAACGTTTTTAAAGAGGGCACCCATCTTGATTTGATAGCCGCCGTCAGCGTAGAAGGTATCCCAGGCATAGTTGAAGAGTTCCTGGAGTTTGGCTGGAGAGAGCTGTTTGGGCTGGAAGACCACCTTGTCCGTGGTGTACTCGATCCAATTGTTGTTGAGAATACGGTTCTCTTTCTCCAGCTGCCGGCGCAGCGGGGTGTGCAGGAATGGTGTCAAAATTGTGAACTCGGCGACATCAAGGTTAATTCCCATGAGAAAGTCAACCAGGTTGCGGATGTAGGTTTCATCCTGGTCGTCAGTACCTAAAAGGATGGTTCCTTCAACTCCGATACCATGTTCTTTCAAGCGTTTGATCCGGTTCACAATTACCGGCGAGGTATCGATTATGGCCTGATAAACATACCAGCAGCCGGCCTCGGCTGCCAGTTTTATGACCTCTTCATCATCCAGAATCGGATGTGAGACCCACTTCTTTTTGAGGGGTTTCATGGCGGTGAAAAGTTCAATCAGCCAGTCCCGATCCTGGGCCAGAGAATTATCCACCACAAAAAGGCGGTTGTTGGGTATCTGCTCCATTTCGGCAATCACCTGCGGTACCGGTCGCGGGCGGAACTTCTGTCCGCCGAGGTAGGCGGTACTGCAGGGGAAACAGTTGAACTTGCAGCCCCGGGAAGCGTGCACCAGATCCAGCATCTGGACGCCGCGATAGTTGTAGAGGTCGCGGTTTAGGATCTCACGCCGGGCCGGGCCGACCAGTTCAATGTCCGGGTGATTATGGAGGTAGTCATAGACCGGTTGCAGACGGCCGCTTGCAAAATCATCGATAACCGCATCGAAACGGCCTTCCGATTCGCCGAGAAAGATACTGTCCGCATGTTCCTTAACTTCTTCGGCATGGAGCATGGTGGCGATGCCGCCGAAAAGTACGGGAATCTTCCGGGCCCGGAAATGATCCGCGAGTTCAAACGCCCGCGGCAGTTGACAGGTGAGCATGACCGAGAAAACCATAAGATCAGGTCTCTCTTCAAGGTCTACCTCTTCAAGATTGTCGTCTGTAAATTTCAAGTCTACCTCTGCCGGTACGGTGGCGGCAAAAACCACGGGGCCGTGGGGAGGCAGATGAAATTCGGTCTGTTGTTTCAATTTGGGCCAACGGGGATAGATGAGTCTCATTTTCATGATTGCTAAGTTCCAGAAAGTCTTAGCCGCAGATAAGCTCACTAAGTGAGAATATATCCGGGCAGGGTTGATCTTTGACGAAAAAAAGTTTTGTTTCCGGGTCGTAACTTAAAACAGCGTGTACCCGAGTCGTTTTTTTCAGCTCTTTTTCCAAAACCAGAAAAAGAGCACCCGAGAAACGGGGTGCGGCGGAATTTTGTTCAAAGAGATTCCAGAAACCGGTTACGACAACCTCGTCATCACCGCTGATCAGCTCTTCACAAGCAAGAGCTAGAGGCGCACCGGCATGCGGCTGCGGCTCGATTACGGCCATGCTGGCACCGGTCAGAGAAAAGCGCAAAGCGGCTTCACCTAAGAAACTGGTGGCCAGAGTATAGACGAAAAGTCCGGGACTGGCAAGGCCGGGATCATTTTGTACGGTTTTATAAAATTCACGGTCGGTCAGGTTGCAGCTACTGGTGGTCGAGCTGATTAAGGCGATGGATGTAGCGTTGTCCCGGAGTTGGCGGTCGGTTTCGGCAGCGGCGAGGTGGTTTGCCTGAAAGTAACCGGCATCCTGCAGGGCCAGACCCACCGTGGCAACTCCGATCTGCGAGAAAAGATCAAGTCGGCCAAAGCGTGAGCCGCCCTTGAGTGAGTTCAGAATCGAAGCGGGTATCGTGGGTGTGCCTTCGTCCCAGCGAGGCCGTTGTTTGTCAGTTCCGCAACCGGAATTTACCGCACTGATCCAGCCGAGACCGGTAACCATTACGTCCGTACGAGGGACGGGAGGGGATGAGGGGGAAATAGTCATTTTAACACTTCGATAGAATCAGGGCGGCATTGACTCCGCCGAAACCGGAGTTGGTCAGGAGCAGATGTTCTCCGGAGAAGTTTTGGCGCTTATGGCTTATCTGGTCGCAGAT
>JAGGTT010000130.1 GCA_021163565.1 Candidatus Tharpella sp. | reverse complement strand
GGCGGCTTTGAATATCAAAAAACGGCCCCCGGCGCTTTTTCTCTTTGCCGCCGGCATGATTATTCTGGCGGTTCTTTTTTCTCTCTCACGCGGGGGTATAATCGCTTTTCTGGGTATCGCGGCGATGCTTGCTGTGACGATGCCATTCAGCCGCCGGAATAAAGTCCGGGCGCTGTTTCTGCTCATAATTTTCCTCGTTTTCTACGGGGCTCTGCTGGGTGGATACGGTGAGCTGCTGCTCCGCTTCAGCGATTTTAAGTCTGGTGTCGAGGGTCGTTTTTCTATCTGGTGCATGAG
Organism: Candidatus Tharpella sp.; assembly: GCA_021163565.1. Lineage (GTDB taxonomy): Bacteria > Desulfobacterota > Anaeroferrophillalia > Anaeroferrophillales > Tharpellaceae > Tharpella. Next base: position 5,003 of record JAGGTT010000130.1, on the reverse strand, counting down.
TCTGCCGATGCTTTTTGACCATCCGCTGACCGGAATTGGTCTTGAATCCTATGTCAAGCTTTCACCGATCTACCTGAAAAACGAATCGGCATTCATCATCTTTGAGCGGGCCCATAATGAATTCCTGGAATTTGCGATTGAACTCGGCTGGCCGGCGATGCTTCTCTTCTGCGGCTGCCTTTTAAGTGGTTTACTGGCGTACGGCCGCCGCCTGAAACAACGCCGAGAGGCGATTGTCGGTATCGCCGCTTTTGCCGGCATCTGCGGTTTCTTTATCCACGGTCTTACCGATTTCGGCTGGCAGTTGCCGGCCAACTGCGTCTACTGCGTCACCCTGCTGGCCCTGCTGGCTGCGGAACTTGATAAAAAACCGGAAAAAATGATTGAATAAAAATGGAACTGGCTGATTTTATCGATATTCACTGTCACATCCTGCCCGGTCTTGATGATGGCCCGAAAAATACGGCGCAATGTCTTGATCTGGTGTGCTGCTATACCGATGTCGGTATTAAAAGGGTGGTTGCCACGCCTCATTTTCTTCCGGGAACTATCTGGACGGCCCGCCCGCGAAAGATTCTGGCCTTAATCGACAAACTCCAGAAAGCTTTATCCGATCATGGAATTCAATTTGAAATTATCCCCGGTATGGAGATCGCGATCCAGAAAAATATGGGCCAAAGGCTCGCGCAGGGAGATTATCTGCCTTTAGGCCGGAGCCGCACCTATCTGCTTGAGCCGCCCTTTGAGATTTCAGACTTAAACCCTCTGGAGCCTCTGGCCGAGTTTATGGAGCAGGATAAAAAAGTAATTCTGGCCCATCCGGAACGGTGCGAATATTTTCAACTCCATCCAGAAGACCTGCGTCAGGCTCATGGCTTAGGGATCGCAGTGCAGATTAACTGCGGCAGCCTGTTTGGCCGCTTCGGCCAGCCGGCACAAAAATTGGCAAACCAGCTGCTGGCGTGGGAGGTGGTTGATTATCTCGCTTCCGATGCCCATTCCGCCCACCACCGCCGGCCGCCGGACGGATCGGAGTGGAACGCGTTGCAACAGCTTATCTCACCGGAAATTTTACGGCGGATCGCCGCGGTAAATCCCGGGAAACTGCTTGCTTAAAGTAAGCTGTTTGTGTCACAGAGCATCGCAGCGGTTAAAGGGTGTCTTGAAAAATTAGAATTTTTATTTGCGGGCAACGCCCGTAGCAGAGATATATATGTCCATTAATGATGATTTTGACAATATTGAAATCGAAGATAAAGGCGGCTACCCGCTGGCCAACCCTGACCCGGCAGCCCGGATAAATCCCCGTAATCTCCCTTCGACCGAAGTCCGTGAACTTTTGCCGCCTTTGGAAGAGGAGATCCATCTGCGGGATTATATCGAGGTTATCGTCCGTCGCAAATGGACCGTAATCTCGCTTTTACTGATCATCTTTTCGGCGGTGGCCATCTTTACTTTGACCCGCACGCCCCTCTTTATGGCCAAAAGCGTGGTCAAGGTTTCCAGCCAGGAGGCACACCTGACCAGTTTTGCCGGCCTGGAGAGCCAGCGTTTCAGTTATAGTATTGATTTTCAGAAGACCCAGATCCAGCTGATGCAGAGCGAGCAGGTCGCGGGCCGGGTCATCAAGGTTTTAAACCTGGCTGAAGACCCGGTTTTCAGCGGCAAAAAGGTCTCCGGTAGCAATGATGAAGAGGTGGCAGAGGAAGAAGCGGGGATTTTTTCTCAGATGATGGAGATGATCGCCATGGTCCGGGATTTCATCCGCTTTAAGGATGACAAGGATGAGAAGCCGGTATTAAGCGCGGAAGCTCAGGCCCGGATCCGGCAGAACGGTTTGCTGGGTAAATTCAAGGGTGGCCTCAGGGTGAGTCAGGTACCTGAGAGTGAACTTTTAGAAGTCAGTTTTTCATCTCCGGATGCAGCGTTGGCGGCTCGAATCGTTAATGCGACGCTGGATGAATTTATCAATATGCAGATGGACAGCCGCCTTGAACTCTCAAAAAATGCGAGTAAGTTTCTGGCCTTAAAGATAGAAGAATCACAGATAAAACTGGAGGCTTCGGAAAAACAGCTTACCGTATTCTCCCGTAGGATCGGTATCGTCTCGCTTGATCCTAAATCAAACATGGTCATGAAACAGCTGGAGGAACTTAACGCGGCTCTGGCCACGGCCCGGGCCGTCAGGCTTTCGAAAGAGGCTATCTATCAACAGGCAATCAGCGGCGACCGCAGCAACTTGAACCAGATTCTCAATAATATGTTGATCCAGGAGCTGCAGCAGCAACATAGTATTCTGGAGTCTGAGTACGAGGATCTGAGTACGATTTTCAAGCCCGGCCACCCTAAAATGAGACAACTGAAAGCCCGCACAGATAAACTTATGGGGCAGATAGATAAGGAAAAAGAGAAGGTTGTCGCGGCCATTAAAAATGATTATGAGACGGCTCTGAAAACTCAACTCTATCTCGAGGAAAATGCCGAGGAGCAGAAACAGAGAGCCATTAATTTAGGTGAAAAAGCGACCCAGTATAAGATTTTAGCCCGCGAGGTCGAAACCAATAAATCTATCTATGAGAGTCTTCTGCAGCGGGCGAAAGAGATCGAAGCCACAGTTGGGGCCACGGCTACTAATATCCAGATTATCGATGCCGCCCGGATACCGTTATATCCCTATAAACCCCGGGTTTCCCGCAATTTTATGCTGGGTCTTATCTTTGGTCTCATTGCCGGGGTCGGGGCTGCCTTCATGCTTGAATATATGGACAACACGATCAAAAATCCGGATGAAATGGTGTTTCGCTATCACATTCCGATTCTCGGCCTGATCCCTTTTGTGAAGGGTAAGAATATCTCCTTTGAAAACATGGGGCTCAAATATTTCAATGAACCTCGGATCCCGCTCTCAGAATCCATCCGCACGGCCATGACATCGATTGATCTTTCGGCCTCCGGCAGCCCCCCGAAAAGTATTCTTGTCACTTCTATCCTGCCCGGGGCCGGAAAAAGTACGATCTCGAGTAACATCGCGCTCTCGTTTCTCTCCTCCGGGAAGAATTGTTTGTTGATTGATGCCGATTTGCGTAAACCCAGCCTTCATAAAGTTTACCATGGCGTGGATCGGAGTAAAGGTTTGTCGAGCCTGCTTACCGGTCTGGAAAAGCTTCAGGATGTTATCCATAAGACCGATTATGAAGGTCTGGATTTCATCAGCAGCGGTCCCCTGCCGCCCAATCCAGCCGAGCTTGTCAGTTCCCGGCGCATGCGGGAACTGCTCAAAGTCTGCTGTAAATACTACGACCATGTGGTTATCGACAGCCCCCCTTACCAGGGTTTTGCCGAACTTCTGGTTATGGCAAATATGGTTGACGGCATTATTCTGGTCGCGGTTGAAGGGGATACGCCGCGCGAAGGTGTCAGCCACTTCCGCAAATCACTGCTTAATATCGGGGGTAATATTTTAGGTGCGATCATAAATAAGACCGGTCAGAAAAAAGGCTACAGCTCTTACAGCGGCTACAAGTATTACTCCTATAATTATGAATACGGTAACCAGAAAGAAATATCGTAGTGATTATGAAACTTGCGCAGTCCAACATAAGCCGCGCGGCTCTCTTTATGGTTCTGCTTGTCTGCGGCCTGTTGCAGTTGAAAATTGCTCTGTTTGAACAGAGTAAATTCAGCCGGCCGCGGCCGCATTCAACCCTCTGGCAGCAGCAGATCAGCCCCGAATACCTGACCGCGGCCGCTCAGGATACCGCTCTCTCTCAGGGCCGGAGTGACAGAGTTCTGCGTCTGTTGCAGAGAGCCTTAACCCTTAATCCGCTCTATATCCCGGCCTGGATAACCTTGAGTGAACTTGAATTGTCTCTGGGGAAGAGAAGCGACGCCGGGAAAATTCTCACCTATATCGACGGCCTGATGGTGGATGTCTCCTTCTGGCGCTGGCGGAAAACCATGCTTGCCTACCAGCTCGGTGAGCGTGAAATGCTGGCCCGGGATCTTGACTATGTCGTGGCCGAACTTCCACAACACCGGCAGCAGGCGCTCGATCTTGCCGCATCCCTCTGGCCCGATGCCGAAACCCGTCTGGAAAAGATCGGGGCGCACAACCTTCTCCATCTGTTTCGTTTCTCGCTTCATCCTGAACGTTTGGAATCGGCACTCATCTACTGGCCCGGAGTGCGTGACAGCCGGGAACTTGAGCTCCGTTATAAACTTCGTTTTATCGAACTTTTACGGCACCAGGGTGATCTCCAGCGCGCTTACGGAATCTGGCAGGAGGTGCTGCCAACCGATACCATCCTCTACAACGGTAATTTCAGCACTTCGCCGCTGCAAACCGCTTTCGGCTGGCGGATTGGCAAGGCGGCCGGCAGCAGCTGGGAATTGAGTGCGAAAACAAAAAATGAAAACAGTGCCTTTCATCTTAATTTTACGGGCCTGGAGAATGTCAACTACCATCATCTGGTTCAATATTTTATCCCGGTGACAAATAAACCGGCGGAGAATTCAGGTACCGCTTATACCCTGACGGGTGAAGTCGGCTGTGCAGGGTTGACCACCGACCAGCGGCCTTATTTTGAGGTTGTCGGAGTTAACGCCCGGCAGCTTAGGGCCCGAACCCCGATGTTTGCCGCCGCCCAAACTCCAACCCGGTTTAGCCTCAAGTTCATCGTGCCGCCCGGATGTCAGCAGGTTTATGTGCGTCTGCGACGCAATAAAAGTAACGATATAAACTGCCGGATTGCCGGTGATATCTGGATCAGCAACCTCAAAATCAGTGCCGACGGATTGATGAATGACTGAGCCGCGTGAAAATATCAGCCGACTTATTGAAAAAGTTTCCCGCCGCACTTCAACTGAGAATCTCATCGCTTTTGTGGCCGACAATTTCGGCATGCTGCTCGCGTGTCAGAAGGTAGTTGATTTCAAGGAGACCCCGGATGCCGCGGCCCGGACATGGTTTGAGCAGAAATGCCGTGATTTTCGCATCACGCCGC
>JAGGTT010000141.1 GCA_021163565.1 Candidatus Tharpella sp. | reverse complement strand
GTCGCCTTCCAGATTGGAGAGGCTCTCTTTACCGGTGACACCCTCTTTAATGCCGGCTGCGGCAAATTTTTTGAAGGCACTGCCGCAGAGATGCTGAGCAACCTGCAACGACTGAAAACCCTGCCCAAAATGACCCAAATCTACTGCGGTCATGAATACACGGTTGAAAATCTTGAGTACGCCCATCAGGCTGACCCTGACAACCCGGAAATCAGCAACCGTTTAGATGTAAGCCGGATTGCCCAAACCACAAATAAGCCCCTGGTTCCAACAAGTTTAACCATCGAACTGCAAACCAACCCTTTTTTGCGGTTAAACGATAAAAAGTTGCAGCAACAGCTAAAAACCGATAATGAACTTGACACCCTAACTTCCCTTTACAAAATTTACTATGGGAACACTCCCTGACTTTTCATTCTATTGACGGAGTAACTATTCATGGCCGAGACAGACTCTGATAAAACTATCTATCTTAAAGATTATCAGGCCCCGAAGTTTTTAGTTGAATCAATCGCACTTATTTTCAGGCTTGAGCAGGAGTGTACCCAGGTAACCAACCGAATGCGGTTGCGCCGGGCGCCGGCAACTGCCGCCAATGCCCCTCTAGAGTTACAAGGACGCCAACTGAAATTACTCTCAGTAACTTTAGACGGCAAAGTTCTGAACTGCGTCCAGTACCAGGTTGACACGGAACATCTTACCCTAAACCAGCTGCCGGAAGACTTTGTACTCGAGATTGTAACCAAGATTAACCCGCTTGAGAATACCAACCTTGAAGGACTCTACGCTTCGGGATCAATGTTATGTACCCAATGCGAGCCACATGGTTTCAGGCGGATCACCTATTTTCTCGACCGCCCCGATGTCCTGACCAGTTTTACGACCCGGATTGAGGCAGATAAGACCAGGTTCCCCGTACTTCTAAGCAATGGTAACCTGATTGAAACCGGTGAGCTACCCGAAAACAGACATTTTGTCCTCTGGGAAGATCCTTTCAAAAAACCCGCCTATCTCTTCGCCCTGGTGGCGGGACAACTGGTCACCATAAAAGATAGTTTCACAACCATGTCCGGACGCGAAATTGCGATTCATTTTCACGTTGAAACCCAGAATCGATTCAAGTGTGGACACGCGATCAAGGCTCTGAAGAAAGCGATGCGCTGGGATGAAGAGGAGTATGGCCTGGAATATGATCTTGATCTCTATCAGGTAGTCGCGGTCGATGATTTCAATTTCGGCGCCATGGAAAATAAGGGCTTAAACATATTTAACTCAAAATATGTCCTGGCCCTGCCGGAGAGTGCAACTGACAGCGACTATGAAGCTATCGAAAGGGTCATTGCCCACGAATATCTGCACAACTGGAGCGGCAACCGGGTTACCTGCCGGGACTGGTTTCAATTAAGCCTGAAAGAGGGTCTTACAGTTTTTCGCGACCAGCAGTATGGAGCCTATGCCTATCCCGGCGGTGGCGGCCGGATTCGCGATGTCAGTCGTCTGCGGAGTTTTCAATTTCCGGAGGATGCCGGCCCATTAGCCCATCCGGTACAACCCAAAGAGTATGTTGAAATCAATAATTTCTACACCACTACCGTCTACGAAAAGGGGGCTGAAATTATCCGGATGCTGTGGGTTCTGCTCGGCGAAGAAGGTTTCAAGCAGGGCCTGAAAATCTATTTCGCCCGCCATGACGGTGAAGCCGTAACTATTGAGGATCTGCTCGCTGCCATGAGTGATGCTACAGGTTGTGACCTGCGGCAGTTTAAACTCTGGTATGATCAGGCCGGCACCCCTGAAGTTAAAATCACCCACTCCTGGCAATCGGCAACCTCGGAGATGATTCTTCATGTCACTCAGGATTGTCCACCAACACCGCAACAGGCGGAGAAAGTACCTCTACACATTCCTTTAAAGATTGCTCTTCTGGATAGTAACGGAAAAGAGCTTGATTTAATCTTAGCGGATGATTCATCCACTCATAACCGCAAACCGGTTCGGGAGCGAACCCTGGAGATAAGAGTGCGGGTGAGTGAATTTCGCTTTCAAAATCTGCCGCAGAAACCTGTACCTTCTCTTCTGCGCGGCTTTTCAGCTCCAATCAAATTAAAATACAACTATGAAAGAGATGAGCTCAGCTTTCTTGCCGCCTGCGACCATGACTCTTTCAACCGCTGGGAGGCCGCCCAAAAGCTGATGCTGCTTGAGATCATCGATCTTTTGGAAAACCACAAGGCAAACCCGGAACCACAGCGCTTTTCTCAGACCTTCGGTAATCTCATCACCAGAAAATGGGCTGCCAGCGAGATTGACGGCATCTGTGAGTTGTTGCAACTGCCCGGAGAAATATACATTGGCGAACAACTTGAAAAAATCGATCCCCAGGCAATTTTCAAAGCCCGGCAACAATTCAAGAAAGATCTCGCACAACGCTGGGCTCAGGAGCTGGAAAAACTTTTCTTAAGTCTGCTGGATAATGAAGATTATCAACCCCGGCCGCAGGATATGGCCCGGAGACGACTGAAAAATAGCACTCTGGGTTATCTTGTCACCCTCGGTGCAAACGGCCCCGCGCAAAGACTCTGCCAACAGCAATACCAAGACAGTGATAATCTGACCGATCGTCTGGCCGCCCTTGCCGGTCTGATAGAGATCAGCCCTGCCGAAGAGGTTGCCGAATTTGATGATTTTTTCAAACAAGGTGAATCGACCCCGTTGCTTTTAGACCGCTGGTTTGCCTTGCAGGCGTTAAGCAAACGTCCCGACACCTGCCAGCGGGTTGCGAAACTGACCAATCATACAGCTTTCACGCGTACCAACCCCAACCGGGTTCGCGCCCTGCTGGGAAGCTTTGCGCTCGCCAACCAGTCGGCTTTTCATCAAATTGATGGCAGCGGCTACCGGATTTTAAGCCGGGAAATCATCACCCTCGACCGGACAAATCCCCAGCTGGCCGCCCGCCTGGCCGGACACTTCAGCCGCTGGCAGCGCCTGGCCAAGCCGTACAGCTCACATATGCGAAAAGAACTCTTAATTTTGGCCGAAAACCCACAGATATCCAAAGATCTTGGCGAGATTGTCAGAAAAAGTCTGCAAAGTTGATTTATGAAACAAGCAACGTGACACCAGGTTAAAAAAGCCAACGACAAGAATTTCATTTGCAATTACCCGCCGCCTGTGGTAAATGCCCCGATTCGTATCGGGAGATCGCAAACATTGCGAATTACAGTGCAATAACGCACAAAAAACTTGGGTTGTAATATGCCGCATTCCCCGGCTTTCAACCCTATCGTTACGGTCGGGCGTACCTTAAAGAGAAACAGCGCTCATCATGACCGATAATCATTAACAGGGGGTTAAATCTTAAAGCAATGACAGAAGACAACATCACCAACAACACAGAACCGGAAGATTCGTCAATGGCAGAAGCTATGGGTGAAGGCATTGAGCGAATAAACGACGAGTCGGATGAGTTAGATATTGAGACTGCCGATGAGAATGAAGAGAGTTTCGACGATGATGATTTTGCCGCGATGTTCGAAGAGAGCGTCCAGGGCAAGGAGATCAAGGTCGGCAGTTTAGTCAGCGGAACTATAGTCCTGATCAGTGACAACAATGTCGTGGTTGATATAGGCTACAAATCCGAAGGCCACATCCCGCTTAATCAGTTCCGTGATGCCAATGGCGAGTGCACGATTGCTGAAGGTGATGAAGTTGATGTATTTCTCGAACGCTATGAAGATGAACACGGCAACATCCAACTCTCCCGCACCAAAGCTGAAAGAATGAAGGTTTGGGAAGAGATTAAACGAATTGCTGACGCAGATGAAACGATTGAAGGGGTCGTCACGAGCAAGGTTAAAGGCGGCCTTTCGGTTGATATCGGCGTAGCCGCATTTCTGCCGGGCTCACAGATTGATCTTAAACCGGTGCGTAACCTCGACAAGCTAATCGGCGAGCGTTATGAGTTCCGGATTCTTAAACATAATCAGAAACGCAACAATGTCGTTATCTCTCGCCGGGTAGTCCTGGAAGAGGTTCGCGAGAGCATGAAAGAGCAGCTCCTGGAAAAACTCCAGGAAGGGGCTACCATTGAAGGTGTCGTTAAAAACATCACCGATTATGGTGCTTTCATCGATCTTGGCGGCCTTGACGGACTCCTCCATATTACCGATATCTCCTGGGGCCGGGTCAACCATCCGAGTGAGCGCATCAATGTCGGCGAGACCATTGATGTTAAGATTATCAAATACGACGCCGAACGGCAGCGGGTTTCCCTGGGC
>JAGGTT010000019.1 GCA_021163565.1 Candidatus Tharpella sp. | reverse complement strand
GTTTCATACTCAAAACCAGAGGTTACATAATTTCCCTCTTTATCAACATAGACCTGAGAACACTGCATCACGCAACCGGCGTGGCAGCCATGTTTAGGTTTACCACCCCGGGATTTCATCAATTCTGTCATATGTTCACCACTGATCAACTCATGCTTTTCAAATTGACCAGTACGAAAATTATGCGTCGGAAAGCCGCCAACCTCATTAATAATATTAACCAGAACATTGGTGCCATAATCACCCAGAGCCGTGCCGCTGACCGGATGATCGATCAAAACCTTGGTAAAGGTTTTGGCGGCCTCCTTAAATTTCTCTTCATCAGCCAGAGCAATTTTCCTCGGCGCATCAGTGGCATCAAGCACAATATATTTTATCCGCTTAGAACCCATCACCGCGCCTAAACCACCCCGGCCCAGGCTGCGGATTTTACCATCCGGATCCTTAACCGAAATATTGGCGGCAAGCTGACGGCGCTCACCTACCGGACCGATACTCAGGAGACCGAGAGCTTTATTATCGGCAATTTCAAGTTTTTCAATCACTTCAAAATTGCCAAGCCCGATAAGATCATTTTCAGGTTTAATCTCAACCCCATCAACCGTAACCGTTAACGCATAAAACTGAGACGCAGTCGGCAGCCCTTCAATAATCAGAGCTTTAATGCCCATACGTGCCAAAAGTTGGGACGCAGTACCACCGGAATTGCACTCTTTAATAGTTCCGGTCAAAGGACTTTTCGCCCCGGCCGAGAGCCGGCCGGAGCTGGGCGCCCGGGTACCGGAGAGCATACCATGCGCCACAACCAATTTATTATGCTTACCCAGAGGATGACAGGTCGGCGGCACTTCGGCCGCAACAATTGTCGAGGTCAAGGCCCGACCGCCAAGCCCCCGCCAAGCCGCCGGAACCTCTTCAATTTTAACACTGAGATCACTCATATTGACACGAAAAATTTTTTCAGCCATAATTCTTGCTCCTTTAGTATGGTAATAACTAGCGAGCGTTTATTTTCTTCACTAAACGCACGGTTTCGGTCGCAGCTTTATCCGGGGTTAAAGCCGTATCGGAGATCCCGGAGATAACCCTGACGATATCATGGTCAACCTTCTTATCCTGCCAGACCTTACCCTTGGGCGAGGCGATATAAACGGAAAAATTGTGATGACCACTACCCGGACGTTCACCAATCACATGAATAATGGTTGCATCTTTGCCCGCATCACCTTTGGCAAAAAGCACATTACCAACTTTATAACCGGCCCGTACGCGACCGGTGGTGACGACAAGCGTTTTTTGTGAAACACTTAAACCGGCAGCTTTAAGATCTTTTTGCAAAACCTCAAGATAGGGCAGGACGTGACCTTTATCCATAATGGCCTTAGCATTAAGACCATCGGAGATAATAATCTGGACATCAGGATTCTTGCCATTCCAGGAGGAACGTAGTTTCTCTAAAGTCGCAACCGCCGCGTCACTCAACTCTTCGCCACTGGCGGGATCGGCGATATACTGTTCCCGATCCTGGGATTTAGTCGTAATTTCAAGAGCGTTGGGAATAGTTTTGACAAATTCCGGTGTAAACTCAGCCCAGAGCGAGACTTTGGCATCATCGTAGAGGGCATGAATCCGTTTATTAAGCTCAGGTTCGATCTCGTAAACCTTATCCCCATAGCCTAAAGCCAGGTCAACCCCACGTCCAACCACCTCTTTGACTTTCTGGTTACCTTCGGCATAGATCTCTTTTTGCGAACGTTTGTCACCTTTGGCAAGACAATACTGATAGTAGACCCAGACCGGATCACCGGCATGTTCAGTAAATTCACCCTTATCATCAATAACTTTAATGCGTTTGTAGAAATCCCACATCGCATCATTAATTTTGAAACCAAATTTTTCCCGAATACGGACATGATCCTGAAAACTGGTGGTCAAGTAGCTGAGCATGGGATCATTACGAGTCGGCAAGGCCATCAGATAAGCCGGGCAGGCCGGAACAATCTGATCCTGACACCACTCGAGGTCATCGAGAGTAACGGTCATATGCAGGGTCGAACAGATATCAAGCCCCAAGGTCAAACCATGCAGTTTACCCATGGCAATATCTTCGAGACAGCAACGTACCAGTTGTTCTCTTGAGGTAAAAACTTCAGGTCCGATAAAACCGGCAACATCGTTGAGATGGAGCCAGGGCCCTTTCGTCTGAACTTTTTCCAACTCCTGATTCAGAGCCCGGGAGAAACCATATTTACGCGACTCATGCACAACCATATCGAAACCGTTACCGGCACCGTTGGTGAAATCAGCCCCCTGACCGGTCTCAAAATAGAGTCCATAGCGCTGACCTTTACGAGACTTGGCGTAATCTATCATCTTTTTATTGGTAAGATCGAAGGTCTTATTCGCCTGATCACAACCGGCCAGACTCTGAAACCAGAGAGCGGTTGAACCGGGATGTTTCTTTTCGACTTCGGCCTGGACATCGATATGGGAGAGTACACACCAGGGCATAATCTCTTCTAAGCCAAAAACTTTGATCACATCGGAGAGCGTATTTTCAACCGACAAAACACTCTTAGCGCTGCTGTCAACCGGATTATTACCTAAAACCAAATCACCAACGGCAAAAGAGAAAGCATTAAAAACCTGCCAACGGACATCATCGGCATTATCGGTCGGTGAATTAGGCTGAATCCGGGCACTTAGATAACCTTTAGAACCCATTTTAGAACCCGGCAGCGGGTTAAAAACTTTCTGGCCCAGTGCGGTAAGTTCGGCATTACTCATGAGTTTAGGCATACAGGCAATGACATCACTGTTAAGGCCGTGCATAATCCCTTTGATGTCATCCTCACTCCGGGTCAAAAGAAAAGTCTTGAGCTCGCCCAAAGTCATACCCTTGACTTTTTCATACTGGGCCTTATCGGTAGTCTGCCAGATTAGTTTCTGCAGACCGTCAACAAAAAGCGGGTGCTCGTGAACATCGCCGATTTTAGTGTTGGTCAGCAGCATCCGCGCATAAACCCGGGTCGTCTCATTATCGGCCGCGACCTTGATCGTGGCATCACCCTCTTTGAAAGCATTGGCAGCCCCCATGACCTGCTGGTAGAGGGTTTGATCAAATTTACCCTTTATCCGGCTGACATAAGCAAAGACATCTTCACCGGTTTTGACGCCTTCAATGGTCACCGCCCCACCCAGGGAAGGGAGAGAAAAGGTCATTAAAAAAAACAGCCCAAAGATCCCGATAATTTTTTTCATAGCCAACTCCTTTTTTAGTTGTTTTTACACTGTTAAAACAATAAAATAACACTGCCCGCCACTGTCAGTAAGACATTGGCAAAAGCATAGGCTCCGGTATAACCCAAGGCCGGGACATCACTGTCTGCGGCCGCGGTGACGACACTCAATGAAGCGCCACTGGTCATCGATCCGGTGATCGCACCCAAAAGTAAGACTGCAGGAAGCTTTAGAACCTTGCGGCCAAAGAGATACCCCAAAAACACCGGAATAAGCGTAACCATGATCCCGGCAATAATCAGTTTCGGCCCGGCATTAATAAAGGTCTCTATAATATCGCCACCGGCCCGCAGACCGACTCCAGCCATAAAAATAAGCAGTCCGAACTCCATAAAGATCCAGCGGGCAGCATCGGGCAAACGCCCAAAAGTGGGGCGGACCGAACGGAGAAAGCCGATGATAAGCCCTGAGGTCAGTAAACCACCAGCCGAGCCGAGCCCGACGGAAACCCCACCGATTTTCACCGAAAAAAGGCCCAGAACCACGCCGGCGACAATGCCGAAGGCAAAGGTAATCATATCGGTCTCCGCCACATCACGGTCAACAACCCCAAGTTCCTGACCCATCAGATCGATATGAGCGGCCGGGCCGGTTACCTTGAGAATATCACCTTTTCTAAGTTTCAGCTGGGGATTTTTTTGGATATCAATCCGCATCCGTTTTACACTAACCAGAAAGACACCAAAAGTACGGGCCAGGTTAAGTTCACCAAGGGTCTTGCCGACGATCTTTTTATTGGTAACCACGACTTGGGCCGAATCAAACAAACCCGGAGTATATTTTTCGGCCGTGATCTCTTCACCAATCGCTTTCAACTCATCCGAAAAAAATTCGATCCCGGCCAGAATAAGAATCTCATCACCAATTTGCAGATAATCAACCGTTCCCGGAGCAACCAGCTCACCATCCCGATGGAGCCGCACCACGGCGACTCCATCCCAATACTTTTCCCGTAACTTGGAAACCGGTATTTTGGTAAACTCTTGATTAGTAACCCGGTAGGCACGAACGGTAATATCCGTCACTGAAGCTGTCGCACCGCCTCTATCTTTTCCTTCAAGCTCTTTAGCTTCTTTTTTCAAATCGATACCGAGCAAGCCCGGCAACACTTTGATAATTGCAATCAGACCGGCCAGACCAAATATGTAGGTGATGGCATAACCGGTTGTGATATTGCCGATAATTTCATCGGCCGATAAGCCCCCGGGAGGAGTGACACTGCCGGCCCGTATGGCCTCCTGAGCTGCTGCCAGAGTCGGCGAGCTCGTCAGTCCCCCAGCCAGCAATCCAGCTGAGGTTCCCGGTTCAAGCTGTAATATTTTGGTCGCCAGAACGGCCACGGAAAATCCGCTCAGAGCAATAACCAGGGCGAGAAGAAAATATTTCACCCCATCTTCCATCAAAACATCAAAAAAACGCGGGCCGGCCTGGTAACCCACCGAAAAGATAAACAGGGCAAAACCAACTGACTGGGCACCGGGTGACATCTTAAAGCCGAAATGACCAAAAAAGAGCCCGGCAAACAGCACCCCGGCGACCGGACCCAGTGAAAAACTGCCAACTCTAAGATTACCGATGAGATAACCCATACCGATAATCACAAAAAGAGTCAACACCGGCTGATTCTGGAAGGTATGGTAAATATTTGTCAACATCAATCAATAATACCTTTGTAGAAAGAAAAACTCACTGCCAGCCCGCCATTAAAATGAGTAGGCTAATGTGAGTCCGCCGTAGACATTATCAGTGTTGTCACAGTAGTCCCGATCGTCAACACTGTCGCGATTATCTGAATCGACTATTGAACTAAACATCAGTACCGGGCTGATTGTAATGTTATTGGTGAGCTTGTAGGGCGCGGAAACCCCAATGTTGAAATCTATCAGAGCACTGCTATCCTCACCGAAATTGTACTCACTGAAATCGCTGTCACCCCAACCGATACTGCTGGAGAGATCTACACTAAACTTGTCATTAATCGAAAACGAATGACCAACTGCAAGATTCAGATAAAAAGCTTCAACTTCGTCAAAATCGTAATAGATGGTCAGGGCCGGCTGCAACAGACAGTCGTAAGACATAGCAAGATAGACCTCATGCGTATCCTCCGAATGATCCCAGTTAGGAAACTCGTAAAAGATAATCCCGGTTCCGACCGTAAATTTGCCAAAAGAGTGGCTATAGTCTAGAACAAAATCAATCTCAGTAAATTGCCAGGCACGACTGTCACAATCGTCAGTATAGTGACACTCATCTTCACCAAAATCGGTGAGATCCATCTGCCCCCACACATTAAAGGAGAACCCTCCCTTAGCCACTGTCAAAGACGATTGAAAGGAGAGATCCTCATTCAGCACCATCCCCCGCCAGTTATATTGGCTGATAAGTGTGAGTTCGGCATCAACACTTACCGTGGGTTCCTCGGCGCGAGCTGACGCCTGAACCATAACAACAGTAAACATAACTAAAATTGCGATCCCCAGAGTGCGTTGCCAAAATTTTACCATTTTCTCCTCCATACCTAAAATTAAACTGCCATCCAACAATCGTTCTATTTTTCAGCTGTTTTCTTGTCCACACTCATCCCCAAAGCAGCACTGTAGGTGATCAATACATTATCACCGACTTTAACTTTGGCCAAATTTTCCGGATTACGGGCTTTAACTGTCTTGGTCTCCCCATCGGCTCCTTTCAGGGTAACCATCTGCGTATCTTTATCTATAGCAACTATGGTTGTTGCCACAGCAACTTCCTGGACCGCCACCACTCCCGGTTTTTGACCGGGCTTAGCCTTGGCCGCAGCCACGACTGCAGTTGTACCAGGCTGAACCACACCAGGAGCAAAAACCTGTATTTCAATGGACTCTATATAATCAATTGAGAGTACATCTCCAACTTCCACCTGGGCAAAATTTTTGACATGATCTTGGACCTCGATAGTAACACTTTTACCATCCGGGCCTTTTAGTGTCACCATCCGGGTCTCATGATCAACCGCCTCGACAGTTGCCTCAATCGTAGAAACCGC
>JAGGTT010000200.1 GCA_021163565.1 Candidatus Tharpella sp. | reverse complement strand
CGCCGGTTTCGCTACGGCCGAGTTCTTCGAGTTTCCAGTTCTGACGTTCAGCGTAGCGGGCGTACATGCGGAAAAGATCGGCCGCGAAGAGGGCCGCTTCATCGCCGCCGGTACCGGCCCGGATTTCTAAAATGACATTTTTTTCATCATTGGGGTCTTTGGGGAGTAAGAGCAGGTGAATCTTTTTTTCGAGCTCCTTGAGGCGTTTTTCCAGCCCGGGTAACTCTTCATTGGCGAGCTCTTTGAGTTCGGCATCGTCATCCGCTAAAAGTTCGCGATGATCCTCAATCTCAGCTGCAACTTCACGATAGATACGAAAAGCCTCAACCACCGGTCGCAGATCAGATAACTCTTTGGTTATTTCCTGATAATGCTTCCGGTTGGCGGCTGCATCCGGTTGGCTTACCTCCGCTTCGAGATCCAACAGGCGCTGTTCAACTTCTTCGAGTTTTGCAAACATAATTTATGCAACTATTTTTTGAGATGGGTGGTGAAAAGCGGGAGAAATGTCAGTTCTTTTCAGCCGGAATCCGGGCTATTTCAGCAAATTCACGTCGAACTTCAGCCGCGTCCCCGCAACTCATCGCGCCTTCAGGGCAGGTGCCGGCAAGACATCCGGGACCGGCATCCTTAAAGAGTGCCGGTGCTACTTTTAAGACTTCAACCAGTATGCCGATTGCCAGTTTGCGGATTTCCCACTGAGCTCGTCGACAGCAGCGCAAACGGAAAAAGTGCCGTAATTCGCGCGCGTTCATCGTCATTATGAGGCGTGAATGGGAAGCGTTAGGGAGAATGAAACGGGCATCTTCAGCCGCAATTCCGGATTGACGTAAGTCTGCGTAAAGAGCGGCAATCCGCTGCATCTCATCATTATAGCGGGACGCAAGTTCAGGCTGAGCCGCAATTGATGGTGGTGTTTCATACGCAAAACCACCATCGAACGCAACATAGCGTTGGCTCTGCTGTGCGAATGAAGCTAATCGATGGCGCACCAGTTGATGCGTCAAAGCCCGCGAAATGCCTTCTGCCGTGAAACTGAAAACCGCATGTTCCAAAACCCCGTGATGACCGATACGTAAGACCTTATCGATCATCTGCCGGTCATCTTTCGGATTGGAACGCTCGGTCAGGGTTTGACAATCGACATCAGCATAACAGAGCCGGGCCGCAGTCGCTACTACTCGCTCGGCTTCCGGGGTATAGGTCAGCAGGGAGACAAACAAAGCTTAAAAACCGTCTACTTTTGGTATTTACGACGGAATTTCTCAATCCGACCGGCTGAATCAACAAATTTCTGTTTGCCGGTGTAGAACGGGTGGCATTGGGAACAGACTTCAACCTTGATTGTCGGTTTAGTCGAGCGGGTCTCATAGTTGAAACCGCAGCCGCAGACAACTTCACATTTTACATATTCAGGATGTATACCTTCTCTCATGACTCTTTTTAAAACCTCCAGTATATTTTAAAACCCGCAGGTGGGCGAAACGCGCCATCTACATCTTCATGGGTGTAAATGTCAACAAAATTCGTAATTTCCTTACATATGGGTACCTCGAAAAATAGCCTTTTTATCCAATTACTGCGTTAGCTTCAGATTTTAATCCTCGAAATACTCTATGTATTCCTGTGGTTAAAATCTTCACCTGCCTTGCACTTGAACAAAAATTCTGATTTTTCAAGACACCCTTTTTTATGTAAATCCTCAGCTGTTCATCGAATCCAGGAACTCAGCATTATTCTTGGTGCCCTTCATCTTCTCAAGCAGAAACTCCATTCCTTCGACCACACTCATGGGTTGGAGGAACTTTCTTAAAATCCAGATCCGCTGGAGATCCTGGGGATTTATCAGGAGATCTTCACGCCGGGTTCCGGAGCGAATGATATCAATCGCCGGGAAGGTCCGTTTGTCAGCCAGACGGCGGTCGAGGTGCAGTTCCATATTGCCGGTACCCTTGAACTCTTCAAAGATAACCTCATCCATGCGGCTGCCGGTATCGATCAGCGCCGTCGAGATGATGGTTAGAGAACCACCGTCTTCAATATTCCGGGCGGCCCCGAAAAAACGCTTCGGTTTGTGCAGGGCATTTGAGTCAACTCCGCCGGAGAGAACCTTGCCACTGGCCGGGATTACGGTATTGTAGGCCCGGGCCAGACGAGTAATACTGTCTAAAAGGATGACGACATCCTGCTTATGTTCAACCAGACGCTTAGCTTTTTCCACCACCATTTCCGCCACCTGAATATGACGTTGCGGCGGCTCATCGAAAGTGGAGGAAACCACTTCACCCCGGACTGAGCGTTTCATATCGGTAACTTCTTCGGGCCGTTCATCGATCAGAAGCACGATCAAAGTTATATCTGGGTGATTCGCGGTCAGGCTGTTGGCAATCTGTTTCAAAAGCACAGTTTTACCGGTGCGGGGCGGGGCCACAATCAAACCCCGCTGGCCTTTGCCGATCGGCGCCATCATATCCATAACCCGGACGGCATAGCTGTCAGGTTCAAGTTCCAGCTTGAAACACTCATCCGGAAAGATCGGGGTCAGGTTGTCGAAAAGAATTTTTTCGCGAGAGGTTTCCGGCGATTCATGGTTGACTTCGGCGACCTTGAGCAGGGCGAAATAGCGTTCTCCCTCTTTCGGAGCCCGAATCTGTCCGGCTATCGTATCCCCGGTGCGCAGGTTGAAACGTCTGATCTGCGATGGTGAGACGTAGATATCGTCCGGCCCGGAGAGATAGTTGAAATCCGGGGCCCGCAAGAAACCAAAACCATCCGGCAGGGTTTCTAATACGCCTTCGCCGAAAATCGCACCATTTTTGTTGACATGGGCTCGTAATATGGCAAATATCAGATCCTGGCGCCGCATTCCAGCTGCCCCTTCAACCTGCATTTCGCGACCCAGTTCAGTTAGTTCAGAGATTTTTTTACTTTTTAAGTCAGACAGATTCATACATTTTCCTTCAAGTTATAGAGCATAATTTTTTCTTATAAATAAACCAGTGTTTAGTTTAAGGTCTGTTCTTCGGGGAGACTGGAAGTCCTCATAATGAGTGTTGCCGGGCTGAAAGCCGGCACCGCAAATCTGCCGGGTCACCCCCAAAGAAGAGATAGATACTGGTTTTTATAGTATCAAAATGGTTTCTTGTTCGTCAGTTACTATTTATGAATTGCAGATTGCGATAGAGTAGTCTCGATAGGGGTCAGGAGTTGGTTGGGTCAGATAAATACGACCTTATAATCGGAAATTGATAAATTGAATGAATGGCTGACCAGAGCTGTTTTTATAAATTTAAGAGGGTAAAAGCTATTTAAAATCGAGGAAACGCCTTAGGAGATAATGTGATTAGGCGGACTTTCATGAGGCATATAGAGATTTCACTGGCACTTGTCAACACTTTTTTACAGCGTGCTCAAGGGTTAAGCCCGAGTTTCAGTTGGCGGAGCGCCTGTCCGCGATGACTGATTTCGCTCTTCTCCTCAGGAGTTAGTTGCGCCATGCTGCGACTGTAATCCGGGGCCGGCAGGAAAATCGGATCGTAACCGAAACCTTGTGAACCGGCGGCTGTCCTGGCAATGCGGCCCCGGCATTCGCCGGTAAAGAGATACTCATCATGTGTCGGTGAAGCGAGGACGAGTACACAGACAAAGGCGGCCTGGCGTTTATCGTCAGGGGTATTTGTTAATACCTGCAACAGTTTACGATTATTTTCACTGTCACTGGCCTGCGGCCCGGCATAGCGGGCCGAATAAACCCCGGGGGCTCCATTTAAGATATCGACTAAAAGCCCGGAATCATCACTTAAGGTCCAGCACCCGGTAGCCTCGACCACAGCCCTGGCCTTAAGCTGCGCATTTTCAGCAAATGTCAGTCCGGTTTCCTCCGGCATCGTCAAGTCGGGGAAGTCCCGCAGAGTTGCAAGTTCAATTTTATCATCTTTAAACAGAGTCTTAAGCTCTTTAAGTTTGCCCCGGTTGGTAGTTGCCATAACCAGGCGGGTATTAATTTCAATCATGATCAGGAATTACCTAAAAAAATCATATTTATTCTGAAGCTTGAATATCAAAGCATAACATTCTGATTGACAAATGAATAGTTTTTTAGTGACTTACAGATTATTTTCTTGTTTTTAAAACAATAAAATGTTCTGATAAAAGCACTTATTTGCGGGCAGTATCCGTATTAGACTATAGTAGAAATTGTGGCTCAGCGGGAAATTCAATTTAATTACTTCAGGTGATGACAACTTATGATAATTTCCAACCTTCAGCAGCAGTTGAAAATCTATTTCCCGGCCTGGGATAAACTGACCGCGGCCGCGGCCGAGAGCGGGCGATCGCTCTATCTGGTTGGCGGAGCTTTACGGGATCTTTTTTCCGATCGTAAGGTCAGCGATCTGGATTTTGTTTGTCCGGTCGCGGAGATGGATTTCTGGGAAGCAACGGTTCTGCGTTTCAATCAAGAAAAGGGTCGTTTTATCACGATGGGCAATGGCGCCGAGAGACATTCAGCCCGGCGTCTGGTGGGACCGGAAATGACGATTGATATCGCGGCGCTTAACGGCCCGGATTTGGAGAGTGATCTTAAGCTGCGTGATTTTACGATAAATGCCATGGCATTTGCTCTCAAAGAACAGAGTTTTTACGACCCGCATGCAGGGCTTAAAGCCCTTAAAGAGAGGAAAATCATCTCGGTGGCGCCGGAAAATATGCAGAATGATCCTTTGCGCATCGTCCGGGCGGCGCGTTTCATGCTGATGATTGACGGTGAACTGACCGCGGCCACCCGAGCGGAAATGGAGGCCGCTTGCAACGGGCTTGACCGGGTTGCCAAGGAGCGTTTCACGGTTGAGATGAACTATATTCTGGCTGGTAATCAGGCCGGTCGCGGCCTTAGGGAACTGGCTGAAGTCGGGGCTTTGCAAAAGATTCTGCCGCCATTGGCCCCGCTGGCCGGGTTGGGGCAGAACAACTTTCACCATCTTGATGTGCTGAATCATACCCTGGCGGTAATTGACAGTCTGGACGGGTTTTGTCAGAGTAATCCGCTCTCTTTAAAACAGCCGGTTACTGCTGCTCGAGTTCTTTTGAAATGGGCGGCTCTGCTTCACGATACCGGGAAAGCTTTAAGTAAATCCGTCGATCCCGACACTGGCACGATTCATTTTTTTGGTCATGAGCGATTTTCGGCTCACCTGGCCCGTGAGACTCTGGCAGGTTTTGCTTTGGGTAAAGGTTTTTTGAATCGGATTGTGCGGCTTATTGAAAACCATCTGCGATGTATGCTGCTCAATCTTGATAACTGTAAGGAGAAGGCTTTGCGGCGTCTGGTTTTCGATCTTGAAGATGATCTCGATCTGTTGCTCCTGCACGCCTTGGCCGATCTCGATGCCACCCGGGGCCGTGACCCGCAGCCCCGGCAGCAGAATCTGATCAGACTCAGCCGTCGTCTGAAAGAGAT
>JAGGTT010000252.1 GCA_021163565.1 Candidatus Tharpella sp. | reverse complement strand
GCGGCGGAACAATTTTCATCAGATCCTGCTCAATCCGAACCGGATTCTCACTCCGGGTCAAGGCCAGCAGGTTACTGATACGTTTAACATGGGTATCGACTACCACCCCCTGCAGGCCATAGATCTCACCTAAAACTACATTAGCGGTTTTGCGACCGATTCCGGGAAGTTTAATCAGCTCGGAAAGAGAGTGCGGTATCCGACCACCGTGCCGGCTTAAGAGCTGTTGACAACAGAGCTGAATATTTTTGGCTTTATTCCGGAAGAAGCCGGTACTGTGAATCGCCTCTTCCAGTTGCGCTCGGTTCGCGCCAGCAAAAGCCTCAAGATCGGAAAACTGTGCAAACAGAGCCGGGGTTACCTGATTTACCCGGACATCAGTACACTGGGCCGACAGAATAACCGCGATTAACAGCTCTAATGGATTTCCATAGATAAGTCCACATGATATTTGCGGATAGAGACGGGAGAGATTAAGAATTACCTCTTTCAGCCGTCGGCGGCGCTCACTCAAGTTCTCCCGTTTTTTTCTCACTGTTTGCCGTCCAATCACACCGGTTAGAATCCGGCCAGAATATTAGTCACACCATGACAGCGGCAGGCGGTGCTGAAAAGTAACGGCCCTGAACATTTTTTCTGGATAAAATCGATGATCCGTAACAGACGTCTGAGCGGAAAACCGCCCAGACCGGGAGCGATCTGGCTACTGGCTAAAATAATTGACGGCAGACGAACTCCGTCAATTTTGTATCCCATACCTGCCAACAGTTTAAACAGTGACGGATCGCGTTTTTCTCGCGTATGGTAACAGTATTTTCGCGGCTGCGGACACGCTTCCGGACAGAGAAAATCAGCCAGGGAACTGCAAAGCTCATCCCGTTCACCGAAAAAGGTATTGGGCAGGCCGGGATTGCTCTCCCAGGCCAGCCGCTGGCGACCGGTAACCTGAGTTAAAACGGCAAAGGCCAGATGCATTGGCACGGTCGGAATAATCCAGTCATCACGACAACTTTTCGCATCATTCAGGAGTTCGCAAAGATAGACCACACCATCCCGGCTGGCGCTCATAAACCGGGTTCCGGAACCAGCCATAACTGCCACGGCGGCAGCCAGATTATCCGGCTCTGAATCAACCAGCACCAAACTTTCAGACTTATTTTCAGTACGGTAGAACTCAAGTGCCCGCTGACCGAACCGGCCACAACCGATAATGTGTACCCGCCCCATACTCAACGATCCCTCTCGACAATATAGTCCGCTAAAGCCTTAAGTTCGGCTCCTTTAGCACCTAAAGGTTCAATCTGCAGCAGAGCTTCGCGGTGCAGATTGAACAATTTCCGCCGGGCCTCATCGAGACCGAAGAGCGAAACAAAGGTCAGTTTATCAAGTTCCCGGTCGGAACCGATATCCTTACCCAGGATATCCTGGTCACCAACTTCGTCGAGGATGTCATCGGCCACCTGAAAAGCCAGGCCGATAAACATCCCGAATTTCTCAATCCGTAAACGCAGATCAGAATCACCGCCGGCGAGATCAACCCCGGCTAAAAGGGCTCCGGTAATCATGGCTCCGGTTTTGCGCTTATGCAGAGTTTCCAGGAGTTCACTCAGAAATTCTCTATCCCGGCCGTCAGCCTGACCCTGGCTTAAAATATCGATCGCCTGACCGCCGACCATGCCGTCGCGACCCGCAACCTGAGCCAGCGTTGCAATAAGTTTAACGACAACTGCGGACGAGGCATCGACCTCTTCCGCCAGAAGTCGGAAAGCCTCGGTCAGCAATGCGTCTCCGGCAAGGATTGCCATAGCATCGCCGAAAACCTTATGGTTAGTCGGTTCGCCCCGACGCAGATCATCATCATCCATCGCCGGCAGATCGTCATGAATCAAAGAGTAGGTATGAACCAGTTCGTAAGCGGCCGCCACCGGCAGAGCCCGCTGCCAGTCTTGAGCGCAGAGACGATAGGCCATAATCGTTAACAGAGGCCGCAGGCGCTTGCCGGCAGCATCGACACTATAGTGCATGGCTTCATCTAAAGGCCAGGCAAAACGGCGCCCGGCGGCATCGGCAAAAAGCAGTTGTTTCAGGTAGGCATCAACCTGTGGCCGACAGCTATCGAAACACTCTTTGAGATGTTGGTTCATCCAGTAAATTCCTCAAGCTGGCCACCAGTCTCAGCATCCTCCGCAACCAGAATCTGCACCTTCTCTTCCACCTCATTAAGACGCAGATGACAAAAACGCATCAACTTTACCCCCTCCTCAAAAAGCTTCAAAGATTCTTCCAGTGAAACCTCGTCACTTTCAAGCTTACTGACCACTATTTCAAGTTTTTTCATCGAGTTTTCAAAGCTTGCTTTTGCCATTTTCAGCCTCCCCATTTTCAGCGTCCCACGGAATCGTCAACAGATGTTTACTGTCATCAACAAATCGTAAGGGATCAACAAAGACCCCGGCAATTTTCACACCCCAGTGCAGATGCGGCCCGGTTACCCGACCGCTTTTTCCTGATTTACCAATAATCTGACCCCTATCAACTCTCTCTCCAACCCGACAATCGATCTCGCTTAAGTGCATATAGAGTGAGAATATACTGAGCCCATGATCGATAATCACAATGCGGCCACTGTAATAAAGCGCCTCCGCCAGCACCACCTGCCCGCTGGCGGCAGCCGCCACCGGAATCCCGATGGCAGCCTTAAAATCGACTCCGCCATGCGGTGATTTCGGTTTACCATTAAGCAGTCTCCGGGTGCCGAAAGGTGAAGTCAGACGGGAATTAAGAGGCGCCCGCACCTTATCACTAAGCAACAGATAAGACCCGGAGGCCCCGTAAGCAACTTTCAGATTGTGGCGGTCACGCTTTATTTTAGCCAGATTTTCCGGCCGCATCGGCGTCGCCATTTCGCGTTTAACCGTCAGGCGCTGCTCACCATAATCACGATCGTTAACCGCCACCGGGAGAACCAGTGCCACTCCCGCCTGCGATTTAATGACAAGATCATAGGTTCCGGCAGCAGTACCTAAGGGAACCGCCACTATCCCGCGCCAGCCTCCGGCAACCGCTTCAAGCTGAAACTCACGCTTGAGAAAAGTCATACTTAAAAGCTGAGATTCATTTTTCAACTTCTCTCCGGCGACAGGTTGTAAAGCGACAACCAGAGCCTGACCGGCACCGGGTTTTCCCGGGCTATGATAAACTGCGTAACCATTCTTAACGGTCTTGACGAACGTTTCCGGGGCCGCCCCGGATGAAACCGGCAGCATAAAACTGCACAGAAACAGTATGAACAGAAAAAACCAGCCATTAAATTTCATGTGTTCCATCCCCATCGATAATATTTTCGACCCGGCACAAAGCCTCTCCTGAGTTAAAACGCAGCCGCAGTTTCTCGCCGATCTGAAGATCACTGCTGCGACTGACAAGTTTACGCTCTGCGACCTTCTCGACCACCGAATAACCCCGAGCCATTATGGCCAGAGGATTACCGGCATTGAGACGATCGCTGCAGGCCAAAATCTGCTGTTGATTTTCTGCTAGACGATAACGCATAGACTGATTGAGACGCTGCCTCTGCCGTTCCAGTTCCGGCATCAGGGTTTTGATTCTAAACTGCGGCGAAGCCTGTTCCAGCTGATACTCATAATTTTTAAGGTTCTGCCGGAGCAGGCGCAGACGCGACCGGATCGCAACCCGGAAACGAGCCTTCAACGCATGGAAATGTTCCCTTTTAGCCGCAATATTTTCACCACCGCTCTCCAATGCCAGAGCCAGCATTTCCAGCCGCCGCCGCTCAGCCGTCAGACGATAGCGGCCAATTTGCAACAGACGCTGGCGCAGATGGTGTAGACGTTCTACAATTTCACTGCGGTTGGCAATGACAAGTTCAGCCGCAGCCGAAGGGGTCGGAGCCCTGACATCCGCCGCAAAATCAGCAATCGTAAAGT
>JAGGTT010000266.1 GCA_021163565.1 Candidatus Tharpella sp. | reverse complement strand
TCATAATCCCATTCAGCAGGATTACGAGATTTACCGGTAGAGGCTTCAAGCATCTCTTCAACCACGTCATCCGCATAATTGATAACCAGGTCGCGCAGATTATCATTACCGAGAACCTCGCGCCGGAGACCATAAACAGTTGCACGCTGCTGATTCATGACATCATCATATTCAAGCAGCTGTTTTCGAATATCAAAGTTATGACCCTCAACCCGGCGTTGCGCATTTTCGATCGCCTTGGAAATCATATTGTGCTCAATCGGTTCCCCCTCTTCAATTCCCAGAGTATCCATCACCTTGGCAATCCGTTCCGAACCGAAGATCCGCATCAGATCATCTTCAAGGCTGAGATAAAAACGTGATGAACCGGGGTCACCCTGTCGCCCCGAACGGCCTCTGAGCTGGTTATCAATCCGGCGGCTCTCATGCCGCTCAGTGCCTAAGATATGCAGCCCTCCGGCCGCAAGCACCTCTTCCCGCTCGGCATCACACTGTTCCTTGAACCTGGCAAGCACCTCTTCCCGCTCTTCCAGAGTCATCTCATCATTGAGCTTGTCTCCGGCCATCATCTCGGGGTTGCCGCCGAGTACGATATCAGTTCCCCGACCGGCCATATTGGTAGCAATTGTCACGGCACCCTTGCGCCCGGCCTGCGAGATTATTGCCGCCTCTTTCTCATGGAATTTGGCATTTAAAACCTCATGTTTAATCTTGCGCCGCTCCAGAACCTTACCCAGATATTCAGAATCCTCAATTGAGATCGTACCGACCAAGGCCGGCTGTCCCGCTTTATGACGGGTAATAATCTCTTCAACCACGGCGTTATACTTCTCTTTTCCGGTCTTGAAAATAACATCCGGGTTATCTATGCGAATCATAGGTTCATTCGTCGGAACTACCACTACCGAGAGGTTGTAGGTCTGCGAAAACTCAATCGCCTCAGTATCCGCAGTTCCGGTCATGCCGCTTAATTTATCGTACATTCTGAAATAGTTCTGGAAAGTTACCGCGGCCAGAGTCTGATTTTCACGCTCAATTTTAACGCCCTCTTTTGCCTCTAACGCCTGGTGCAGACCGTCACTGTAACGCCGACCCTCCATTAAACGCCCGGTGAACTCATCAACAATAAGAACCTTGTCTTCCTTAACCACATAATCGACATCCCGCTTAAAAAGCACGTGGGCTTTCATGGCCTGGTTAACATGATGCAGGGTTTCGATCTGGGTCGGCTCATAAAGATTGTCAACTTTCAGAAGCGCTTCGACGTTGACAACTCCGGATTCTGTCAGGGTTACCGAACGGCTTTTCTCATCAAGCTCATAATCAGTAGGTTCATCAAGGGCCTGATTCTTCTGCACCAGTTTCCGCATGGCTTTATCAATGACATAGTATTTTTCCGTGCTGTCATCGGTCGCCCCGGATATAATCAAAGGTGTCCGCGCCTCATCAATAAGAATACTGTCAACTTCATCGACAATCGCGTAGTGCAGGGGCCGCTGCACATAATCTTCAAGTGAAAACTTCATATTATCACGCAGATAATCGAAGCCGAACTCATTATTGGTGCCGTAAGTGATATCCGACCCGTAAGCTTTCTGGCGCTCACTGTCATCCAGATCATTCAGGATAACTCCAACTGTAAGCCCCAGAAACTTATAGACCGTGCCCATCCAGGCGGCATCACGCCGGGCGAGATAGTCATTCACGGTTACGACGTGGACCCCCTTGCCGGTCAACGCATTGAGATATACCGGCATAGTCGCCGCCAGAGTTTTACCTTCGCCGGTTTTCATCTCCGCAATCCTGCCGTTATGAAGAACAATACCGCCGATAACCTGGGCATCGAAATGGCGCATTCCCAAGGTTCTGATCGCGGCCTCTCGCACCACGGCGAAGGCTTCCGGGAGAAGATCTTCAAGTTCGGCCGTACCATCAGCAAGGCGTGCCTTAAACTCAACCGTTTTAGCTTGCAACTGATCATCAGAAAGCGATTTAAGCGCCTCCTCTTCAAGATTAACCTGCTCCACCAGCGACTGCATCGATTTTATTTCGCGGTCATTTTTAGTGCCGAATATTGCTTTCAAAAAATTTGCCATAAAACTTTTAACCCCTTAAAAAATAAAAAAGCCCCCGCAAAAAGACGCCGGACGACGTTCTACGAGGACCATTGAATTTAAGCCGAACAGTTGCGAAAATTAATCTAATAGATAATCAGCCGGATCCACCGCTTCACCATTCACGACAACCTCATAATGGAGGTGGGGACCGGTGCTGCGACCGGTACTGCCGACCTTACCCAACTCCTGCCCCCGAGTTACCATATCTCCACTTTGAACTGAGATCTCCGCCAGATGGCCATATTTTGTGACCCGCTCCAAACCATGATCAACAATCACCATCTTACCATAACCGCTTTTGTAACCGGCAAAAACCACCTCTCCATCAGCGGTCACAACAACCGGGGTGCCTCTGCGGTTGACGATATCGAGCCCTTTATGCAGCTCCCGACGACCCGTGAACGGTGAAGTCCGGTAGCCGAAGCGAGAACTTATCCAGCCCCGCACGGGCCAGACTGAAGGGGTAAAATTAAGCAGAGTCTGTTGCTCTTTAAGATGAGTGCTGAGCCGTTTAAGCTCATCCTCTTCATGGGCAAACCCAAGTTCTAAACGCTGTAGTTCACGATGCATGGCCGCCAGCTGCTGTTTACGTTCCGCATCGAGGCTGGAAACCGTCAACTCGGCCGCCAGAGGATCCGGACCGCCGAGACCTACGGCCTCCACCTGGCCCGGCGTAACCGTGAGATTAGCCATGACTTTAACCCGGGCATTACTCTCCTGCAACTTTGCAAAACGATCGTTAAGATCAGCCGTCCGCTGCGAGAAGAAATTCACCTGTTTTTCAAGCTCACGGTTTTTCTGGGACAATTTACTGTAATCATTGATATTATGCAGGTTTACCAGATAGAGGGAAATCGCCGCCAAAGCCCCGAGAAACAGCACTGCCAGAGCCGGAGTTACCAACATAAAAATCAATTTTACCTGCTTTACCGGCAGCACAAGTTTGCGGTGCGCACCGTTTCCGGTACGAAAAAGCATAAATGTATAATGATCTTTAGAATCCATATATTACTATAATCCGTTTCTATTTCACAAGTTTATGAGCAAAGGCATACATCACAAATACTTACCACGCGCGACCCCTAATAGCAAAACCGTACCCAATTGTCAATATTTTAGCTTTTTACGGGCCATCTTCCATAAGCCCGCCAGCGACGATGAACTTAGGAACCACTTCCGAAACGAAAGACCGACAATTGTGATTGTTGTGCCTTAAAGCAACCGGTTTGAACTTTACTAGAACATACTTCATGTGCTACTAGAACACCCATGCAGAATATCGGGATAATAATTAAAAGTAAAAATCAGCGGGCCCTTGAAATCGGGGTCAAACTCGGAAACTGGCTGATTAAAGAGTGCGGCAAGCAGATCCTCTGTGAATCTGCACTGGCCGACCAGCTCCAACTCTCCGGCCTCAGCAAAGACGAGATTGCAATCCAGGCCAACCTGATTGTCGTTTTAGGCGGTGACGGCACGCTACTCAGCATCGCCCGGCATATCCAGGAGAACTCACGCCCGATTTTAGGGGTTAATCTCGGTGGGTTGGGGTTTTTAACCGCGATTACACTGGATGAACTCCTTCAGGTTATGACTGATGTTCTGGCGGGCAATTTTTCATTGAGCCGGCGGATGGTGCTGAATGTTGCACTCTACCGCGGCAGCCGAATGATCTGCCGTCACAATGTTCTCAACGATATCGTTATCAACAAAGGGGCAATGGCCCGGATCATTGATTTAAAGACCGTCATTGACAATAATCTGGTTAATACATTCAAAGCTGACGGTCTGATATTTGCGACCCCGACCGGTTCAACCGGCTACTCCATGTCGGCCGGCGGCCCTATCGTTTATCCAACCCTAAACAGCATTACTGTCTCTCCTATCTGCCCGCACACTCTTTCCAACCGGCCCCTCATCGTTCCACCTGAGGTCACGATTGAAACCACGCTGACTTCGACTGACAGTGACGATGTTTTTCTGACTCTGGACGGCCAGACCGGTTTTTCCATGCAGCCTCTGGATCGGATTGTGATCACCAAGTCCAGCCACAGCATTGAGCTTGTCACCTCTCCCAGCAAAACCTATTTCGAAGTTTTACGCAACAAACTGAAGTGGGGCGAACGCTACCAGAATAATGGCGATTAGAAGATGTTAAAGTTCCTTGCCATCAGCAATTTTAAGCTGATAGATAAACTCTCCTGCGAATTCAGTCCTGGGTTAACGGTGCTTACGGGTGAAACCGGGGCGGGTAAATCGATCATTCTGAATGCCCTGAATATCCTGCTCGGAGAGAAACCCGGAACTGACATCTTCCACGATGATACCCGTCCGGTAACGATCAGCGCGGTTTTTTCACTGCCGCAAAATCCGGAGTTTCTGAAAAAACTGCACGAATCAGGTTTCAGCCACGATGAAAAAGAGATTATTTTCCGCCGCCAGCTGAGTCTAAAGAGTCATGGCGGCCTCAATAACCGTATCTATGTCAATGATCAACCGGCTACCGGTGCCACGGTTACAACTATCTCCGACTATCTGTTGGAATTTGTCGATCAATATCAGCAACAGAGCCTGCGCGACCCGAAGGCACTTCTAAGGCTACTCGACACCTACGGCAACCTGCTTCCTTTAAGAGCAGAATACAGCAGCCATTTCAACACTCATCGCCGACTTGAACAGCAGTTTAAGGAGTGGGAACTTAAAATCAGTGAAGCCCTCCGGCAGATGGACTACTACCGCCATCAAATGGCAGAGCTTGATGAGGCCGGCTTAAATGTCGGTGAAGAGGAGGAGTTACTCAACCGGCGCCGCCAGTATCAGCAGATCGGCCGGCTCAGGGAGCTGGCCCGTGAGGCTGAAGAACTCACCTATACCAGCAGCAGCTCCATCATCGACAACTGTTACCGGCTACAGGAGATCAGCTCTGAGCTGGCCCACCGCGACCAGAATGCCCCGCAGGCACAAGAAAATTTAACCGAAATCATTGACACCCTGCAGGAGGTCTACAAGAAAAACTCCGCCTATATGAACAGTCTCGAGACAGATGAGCAAACGATTGATGAAACCGAAGAACGGCTGGCAATTCTGGAACGGCTTAAACGAAAGTTTGCCACAGATATTGAGGGTCTGATCAAACTGCGGGATGAACTCCATAAAAAGGTTGGCCGTTTGGAGAACCGGGACGCGGAAAAAGAGGAGATGACGATTGCGCTGACCGCAGAAAAACAAAAAATGCTGGACAGTGCCGCAAAACTCAGCGCCAGACGCCGGCAGCAGGGTGTAGCTTTAGCAAAAACCGTATGTTTGCACCTTGTCGATCTCAATCTGCCTCAGGCCCGTTTTACGATTACACAAGAAGAGACAAAAGCCTCGACCACCGGCCGGGATCAGATAAGCTTCTGTTTCAGCGCGAATCCCGGAGAAGAACCATCACCGATTGACAAAAACGCCTCCGGGGGCGAACTCTCCCGCCTCCTGCTGGCCTTAAAAACCACTCTCGCCCAGCGCTATCAGGTACCGACCCTGATCTTCGATGAAGTTGACAGCGGACTCGGCGGCGGCACTGCCGCTGCGGTCGGCCGCAAACTCTCGGACATCTCCAGAGAGTGCCAGGTCATTACCGTAACCCACCTCCCTCAGGTTGCGGCCTTCGCCGACCAGCATCTGGTCATTGATAAAATTGAGAGTTCTGAAACTGAACGAACTCTGATTCAACTGAATGAATTTTCCACCACCCAGGAGGCCGACAGAATTCACGAACTGGCGCGGATGGGCAGCGGCGAAGAAATTACCAACGCGGCGGAGGAACATGCCAGAGTTCTGCGCCGGGAAGCGGATAAAATACGGAAAGAGGTAAACTGAAATGATTCGTACAGCAACCGTAGAAGATATCAAAACTATCCAGCAGATGCTTAAATACTATGCTGATAAAGGGCTGCTGCTGCCTAGATCCCTGAGTGACCTCTATGACAATCTGCGGGATTTCATAGTCTTTCAGGAAAAAGAGAGTATCTTAGGAGTCGGCAGTCTGCACGTCTGCTGGGATGACTTAGGTGAGATTCGCTCGCTGGCGGTTCTGCCACCCCATACAAAACAGGGTATCGGGCGGCAGTTGGTAGTCGTATGTGAAACTGAAGCTCTTAAACTGGGACTTAAAAGAGTCTTCACTCTAACCTACCAGGAAAAATTTTTTACCGAACTCGGCTATAAAATTATTGATAAGAGTGAGCTACCACACAAAGTCTGGGGCGAATGCCTGAAATGTGTCAAGTTCCCCAACTGCGACGAAATTGCCATGATCAAGATGCTTAAAACCTAGTCTTCTTCACCAACAACCCGGTTGCGACCCTGATCTTTGGCCCGGTAGAGGGCCCGGTCAACCCTTTCAACATAGCTCTCACCAGTATCATCATCTTTAAGGCTGCCGACTCCGAAACTGACCGTTACCGAAAAGGATTTATCCTTGTACTGCATCGGTTTATCCGCAATTTTCTGCCGGATCCGCTCAGCCACATCGTAGGCCTGCCGATAAGAGGTATGCGGCAAGATCAGCGCAAACTCATCACCGCCGTATCGGGCTAGAACATCAATCTCACGAATTTCCTTCTTCATTAGCTTACTCAGGTTCTTTAAAACCATATCACCGGCGTGATGACCGTAAGTATCATTAATTCGTTTAAAGTGATCAATGTCAGCGATAACCAGGGCCGTCGGCCGTGCATAACGTCTGAAACTCATTATCTCATGCTTGATTTTTTCGTCATAGGCCCGTCGGTTATAGACCCGGGTCAGAGGATCGATGACGATCTCCTGTTTAATTCTCTCCATCTGCTCCTGCAGAGCCTGAATCTTTTTATTGGCATCATCAATTTTGATCTGCGCCTGACGAATATGTTCAACCATGTGCCGGGTGCGAAACTGAAGACTCAGAGCCTGCTGCAACAATGATTCACGAATCTGCCGCACTTCAGAAAGGGTGTGCGCCTCCTGTAGCTGGCTGACACACTCATCCAGGCCGCTGTCAAAATCGCCGCTGCTGTTAAGCAGGCCGGAGATAGATCCGGCCAGAATCGTGATAATTTCCTTCAACTCATCACGTTCACGCTCGCTATTTTTATCAAAGAGAAGGTTGTTGGAAAAGAGACGTTTACACTTATCGACACAGATACGCGTCTCTGTCGCTGAAGAAAGCTCACTCAATCCTTCACGGCACTCTAAAAAAAGTTTCCGGCTCTCACTGTCGGAGATTGAAAGTACCTCAACCTGATGCAGGGCCAGATTGGTGAGATTCTTGAATTCCTTGATCAGCGAATGCAGATCATTCCCGGTTTCCGTCTGAACCTGGAAAGAGCTCTGCAGACGCTTGATCTCGGTTGGGAAAAGATCCGTGACCACCGGTTTTCCCCGCAGCACCTCTTCCATAACCAGTCTGAGAACAGATTTTATCTGACTCGGGTCAACAGCTTTCTGCAGAGATTGACAAAGATCATTCAGCGAAGATTTCTCTGGCGTTCGTTCGTCAGAAATAAGCCCGCCTACAACCTGGAGCAGAAAAACTGAAAGTTCCCGATACTCTTTAATAATCTCTTCGGTCATTGTATCTTCCTGGTCAGAATAAGCCTAAGAGAGATCAAGTCAAAACCCCGCCGGCCAAGTTGGACATATTTTAACAAGGCTCAGCTCCCTGTTTAAGCGGCAGTACCACTTTGAAACAACTCCCGCTATCAGGCTTACTGCTGAAGCTGATGCTACCCTGATGCTGGGTGACAATCGTCCGGGCTGTGAACAAACCAAGTCCAGTCGCCCCCCGCTCGGCCTTAACCTCTTTGGTCGAAAAGAAGGGATCAAAAAGATGTTCCTGACACTCTTGGTTAATCCCGGCACCATTATCAGTGACAGAGAAAAAGACGCATCCTTCTTTTTCGATTCCGGTCGTCACTATAATCCGACCATCAACATCCTTCTTTCCCGCAGCTTTCAGTTCCCGGATAGCCTGAGCACTGTTGAGCATCAGATTTAACACTACCTGCTGGATCTGGTTTTTCTCCATCTGGATAGAAGGCAGCCCTGCAGCAAAATCACACGTTAAGACAACCTGGTCCCGTTCGAGCTCATAACGGCTGAAAACAAGAGCGTCTTCAATCACCTGATTCAACGAAAGCGGAAACATCTCTTTCCGTTCCGGACAGGAAAAAATCATCAGGTTATCCGCCAGCAGATTCAATGCTTCCACCTGGTCTTTCAACCTGCTGAGAAGAGCTATATCCTTGCCCCGATTATCAGTTGCTGCCTCAAAACGCATTTGCAGCAGTTGCACAACCCCATAAATTCCAGTCAGGTAATTATTCAGATCATGGGCGACTCCGGCGGCCATCTGGCCAACACTGGCCATTTTCTCGGCTCTGATAATCTGATCTTCCATGATCGCCAGCTTACTGCTATCCTGAATATAGATAACCACTTCACGGCTTTTACTCTCACCCTCATGGAAAACAGGGTAACAGAAGATATTAACAACGTCTCGTCCAGATCGATTCTTCTTCGCCCGCATAAGACTGCGAGCCTGACCATCCGCCATACATTCCTGCGGCAGACAATCCGGACAGGGGCTGTTACGTTGGCGAAAAACCTGATAGCAGTATTTGCCGACGATCGCCTTCGGCGTCGAACCACAAAAATCGGCCTCGGCCTGATTGACGGTTCGAATGATGAAGTTGTCATCAATCAGATAGAGACCATTTTCAAGGGCATCCAGGGCTGTCCGGTAGCGCTGACGACTCTCGTTGACTTTGAGATTCTGTTTCTCCAGAACCCGAGAAAAGTTTTCCAGCTGTCGGGAGTGGGAAATAAGTTTATGGTATTGTTTCTCCAACAGCTCTGTCGTTTGGCTGAGTATCCCTGCATATCTACCCATATCGAGCTCAGGCTGGGAGATAATCTCCG
>JAGGTT010000296.1 GCA_021163565.1 Candidatus Tharpella sp. | reverse complement strand
TGTTAAATCTCTTGATTTCTTTGTTGTTCAGGATATCTTTCTGACTGAGACCGCCCAGATGGCCGACGTTGTGCTGCCGGGGATCTCTTTTGCTGAAAAAGACGGTACTTTTGTCAACTCTGAACGGATCGTTCAGCGGATTCGTAAAGCCTTGACAATCGCCGGCGATGCCCGCGAAGATCGTGAGATTATTGCTGAGCTCTCAACCCGTATGGGTTATGAGATGAAATATGAGAGTGCTGAGGAGATCATGCAGGAGATCGCGCAGGTGACACCTAGTTATGGTGGTATCTCATATGAGCGGATTGAAGAAAAAGGTCTGGCTTGGCCCTGTCCCGATAGTGAACATCCCGGAACTCCGATTCTGCATGTCGATACATTTGCCCGGGGTAAGGGGCTCTTTTTTGCCATCGATCATCAGCCTCCGGCTGAAGAGACGGATGCTGAATATCCCTTTATTCTTTCAACCGGACGGGTGCTATCCCATTTTCATACCGGTACCATGACGCGTAAAGGTGAGGGTCTAAACAAGGTTCATCCTGAGATTAAGGCCGAGATCAATCCTCAAGATGCGGCCCGTCTCGGGGTTAAAGATGATGATTTGTTGGCTATCACCTCTCGGCGCGGTTCTATAAAAGTGAAGGCGTGGTTGAGCGATCGACCGGCAAGCGGCGTGGTTTTTGTACCCTTCCATTTTCATGAAGTGGCGGTTAATCGCCTGACCATTGCGGCCCTAGATCCGGTGGCTAAAATACCGGAGTATAAGGTCTGTGCGATCAAGGTTGAAAAGGCGGTTGGGGCAAAAAAAGAAGTTAGTGTTAAAAAACCGCAAAAGACCAAAAAGAGCAAAAAAGCTGAAAAAGCTTAGTTCCAAAGAAGATTCAGGTTTCTCTAAAGTGCCTGAGTTCAAAGAATATGAAATCTCAATGTTCACCGTTTGAAGGGGTATGACGGATGCTCGAATTTATGACCATACTGATAATCAAAACATTGGTGGCTTTTATTGTAGCCATCTTGATTGTGGCTTATTCGACCTGGATTGAACGAAAAGTTCTTGGCCATGTCCAGTTGCGTCACGGCCCGCTGCGGGTCGGATTTCATGGATTGCTGCAGCCGATTGCCGATGGTGTCAAAGGGTTCTTCAAAGAGGAGCTGATTCCCGACAACGCCGACAAACCTCTTTTTGTACTGGCACCTATTATCAGTATGGGAGCTGCAGTTACGCTGGTTGTTTTGATTCCTTTCGGCGACAAGGTTACCATTATGGGTCGGGAAATAACCCTCTATCTGACCGATCTTGATGTGGGAGTTCTCCTGATACTTGGTATTTCGACGATTGGTTCTTACGGTGGAATTCTTGGCGGTTGGTCATCCGGTAATAAATATGGCGTGATCGGGGGTATGCGTGGCGCGGCCCAGATGATCAGTTACGAATTGTCACTGGCTTTGGCTTTAATTGCCGTAGTCATGGTCAGCGGTTCCTTAAGCCTGGTCGATATCGTCAATTCGCAAACCGGACTCTGGAATATTGTCAAGCAGCCGGTTGCTTTTGTTCTCTTTATTATCTGTGGTCTGGCCGAAATCAATCGGACGCCGTTTGATATGCCTGAGGCTGAAGCGGAACTCGCCTGTGGCTTCAACGTCGAATACAGCTCGATGAAATTCGCCCTCTTTTTCATGGCTGAATATTGTCACATGTTTGTTTTTGCCGCGTTGGTTACGACCTTTTTTCTTGGTGGCTGGCATGGACCGATAATTGATGGCCCGCACTGGTTCTTTCTCAAGACTTTTTTCATGATCTTCTTCTGTGTCTGGGAGCGCTCAACCTTTCCCCGTTTACGTTATGATCAGGTTATGAGTTTTGGTTGGAAGATTCTATTGCCCATTGGCCTGCTCAATATATTGCTTACCGGGTTGTGGATGCTGATCTTCAATATCTAATGCGGGAATTAGTTTCGCAACCCAAAAGTAACAGTAAGGCCCGCAAATAAGTGTTCTGTAAGGCACTAAAAGATAGGAAATAATAATTTAAATGACCTTGATGCCTCCTAACCAGCGGCAGGTTTTTTAAGAGGATGATATGGGCGACAAAGAATACGTTCTGAATATCAGTGATCGGCGACCGGAAGGGAAATATATTACACCGATCCTGAAAGGTCTGGCCTATACCCTGAAGAATTTCTTCACTAAGCCGATTACGATCAGGTATCCGACTGAGCGTCGGGAAGTGAGTGATCGGTGGCGGGGACTGCATCGTCTGAAAGTCGATGATCAGGGTAAGTTGAATTGTGTCGCCTGCGGGCTTTGTGCAAAAATTTGTCCGTCTCAGGCAATTACAATTGTTCCCTATGAAGATGCAGGTGGAACGCGTTATCCGAAAGAGTTTGTAATCGACGAATTGCGCTGTATTTTCTGCGGATTTTGTCAGGAGGCATGTCCTAAGGATGCGATTGAGTTGACCAAGGTTTATGATTTTGTTGACTATAATCGCGAAGATTTTATCTTTGATATAGAAAAATTGAAAAACCCGGAAAAATATATATTTGCTGGCAAATAAAGTAACTTGTTTAGGAGTGAATTGATGGAACTGGTATTTTTGTTGATATGTGGTGGCTTAGCGGTTATCTCATCGTTGCTGGTTATATTTGCCCGTTCAACTTTGCATAGTGCCTTATGGATGGTTTTCTCGTTCTTTATGGTAGCGGTGATTTATGTTCTCCTGCATGCCCAGTTTCTGGCTATGCTGCAGATCATAATCTATGCCGGGGCAATTATGATGTTTATAATATTTGCCGTCATGATGCTTAATCTACGCCAGGAAAGAGATGCCAAGGTTAATACGCGGATCTCCAAAGTGGTTGGCGTAGGAGCTTTGATCGTACTTTTTCTGGAATTGATGCTGGTTAGTTTAGGTCAAAACTTAAACGCCATTCAAGGTCCGATAACCGATACGTTGGTTGCAACCTATGGCCGTGTAGCAGTGATCTCGAATTTTCTTTTTGCTGACTACCTGCTGCCTTTTGAAGTTGTTTCCATTCTCCTGACTGCCGGTGTCATTGGTGCCGTAGTTCTGGCTAAACGCGTAAAGTAGAGGAGTGGGAGAGATGATAGAAAATCAAAGTATCTATTTAGCGCTTTCAGTGGTACTTTTTATAATTGGTGCTGCCGGTGCGGTTTGTCGACGTAACGCCATCGTGGTCTTTATGTGTATTGAGATTATGCTGGGCGGCGTCAGTATCGCTTTTGTGACCTTCAGTCGGGCTCATCAGTCTCTTGACGGTATCTTTATGGTGCTTTTTGTCATGGCTGTAGCCGCAGCCGAAGCGGCTGTCGGGTTAGCTATTTTTGTACTGATGTATCGTAAACACGGATCCATTGATCTAGACAAATTCAATCTCTTGAAATGGTGATGGCGTTGTAAAAATTCCGATACTCTGCGTTGTCGTAGTTTTTCAGGCACTCGACATACTATTTGTATGGTCTCGCACCTGAAAAACCACAACTCCTTGCGTATCAAAATTTTTACTTAGCCATCTCAATTTAGATAAACATTACAAGATTTACCGTAAAGAAATAATTCTCACTAGGAATTTTAAGGAGTTATAGGTATGTTCGATTATATCTGGCTGGTACCGGTTTTCCCGGCCATCGGAGTCTTGATCAATGGTCTGCTCGGACGCCGTATTGAAGCGATCAACAAGAGTCTGATCCACTGGATTGCTTGTGGTATGATTGCCCTCTCCTTTATCGTTACCTGTATAATATTCTTTCAGCTTCAGGCTTTGCCTGCGGCGGAGCGAATTATTCAGGTAACCTGTTTGCCCTGGATTAACAGCGGCGTTCTGCAGACTAATATCGCTTACCTGATTGATCCGTTATCAATGATGATGGCGATGTTTGTTATCGGGATCGGATTTCTTATCCATGTCTATTCAATTGGTTATATGGATGGAGATCCCGGTCGTTACTATCGCTTCTTTGTCTACCTGAACCTTTTCATGTTCTCCATGATTAACCTGGTTCTGGCCAACAACTTCCTCCTGTTGTTCCTGGGTTGGGAAGGAGTGGGACTCTGCTCGTACCTCTTGATCGGATTCTGGTTCGATGATGAAGCTAATGCCATTGCTGGTAAAAAAGCTTTTATTACCAACCGTGTTGGTGACTTTGCCTTTCTTATTGGCCTGTTTTTGCTCTTTACAGGGCTCGGCGAACATGGGATCTGGACTCTGCAATTTAACGAAGTCTTCAGTAATGTACATTATCTCTCTACGAATCAGGCAACCGCTATCTGCCTCCTCTTTTTTATCGGTTGTACAGCCAAATCGGCCCAGATTCCTCTCTATGTCTGGCTCCCTGATGCGATGGCCGGCCCGACTCCGGTTAGTGCCCTGATCCATGCGGCGACCATGGTTACTTCGGGGGTTTATTTGATATCCCGATGTAATATCCTTTTTTCAATGTCCCCTTTTGCTATGGGCGTGGTCGCCACTGTTGGTGCTCTGACTGCCCTTTTTGCGGCCTCAATCGGTCTTGTCCAAAATGATATTAAAAAAGTTTTGGCCTATTCTACTGTTAGTCAGCTTGGTTATATGTTTTTAGGCTTGGGTGTTGGCGCATATACTGCCGGGATGTTTCATGTCTTGACTCATGCCTTCTTTAAAGCCTTAATGTTTTTGGGCGCTGGTGCGGTTATTCATTCGATGCATCATGCTTATCACAAGGTTCACTCCCATGATGATGCGCAGGATATGCGGAATATGGGCGGCTTAAAAGATAAAACTCCGGTTACTTTTTGGACATTTCTTGCCGGAACCATCGCTATTGCCGGGATTCCGGGCTTCTCAGGCTTTTTCAGTAAAGATGAGATTCTTTGGAAAGCCTACAGTAGTCCTCAAGGCCACTGGTTGCTCTGGTTGATTGGTGTGATTGCCGCCGGGATGACAGCTTTCTATATGTTTCGCCTGCTCTTTATGACCTTTTTTAACGAGTGTCGGGCTGGAGATGCGGCTGAATATATCCATGATTCACCGAAAACCATGCTTGTACCGCTCTGTGTTCTGGCTTTTCTTGCCGCCGTCGGCGGGTACCTTGGAGTACCTCATATTCTTGGCGGTAACAACCTCTTTCACCATTTTCTGGAGCCGGTTATGGGTTTGGGTGATGGCAAGTTGTTGCAGGATGCGACAACAGCTGTGGCACATGGTGCGCACCAGGCAGTACACGCAGCTGGACACGCTGTTCATGCCGCTGCAGGTCATGCAGTTGAGGCAGCCGGGCATCACGGAGCCGCTCACCATCCGCCTCTGTGGGTTGAGTGGATGTTGATGATAATCTCTGTAGCGATTGCCAGTTTTGGTATCCTTGTAGCCTACATTATGTATATTAAAAAACGCGATATTCCGGTTGCTCTGGCCGAAAAGTATGCTTTCTTACACCGTCTGTTACTCAATAAATGGTACGTCGATGAACTTTACGACATTGTTATTATCTCCCCCTTACGTGGATTTAGTTACTTTCTCTGGAAAGGGGTAGATGTCGGTGTTATCGACGGTATTGTTAATGGCGTCGCCCGCATTGTCGGCTGGGGTAGTTCTACCGTACGCTACATGCAGTCCGGATATGTCCAGAGTTATGCCATCTCGGTAGTCTTTGGTACTGTGGTCTTGCTCGCATATTATTTTGCCAAGGCGCTTTAGTGAACATTCCAGCTTAGCTGGGCCAGTTTGATTTAGTTACACTATATTTGATTTAAAATTGATATAATTCCCAAGTATTACATCAACAGCAGGGAGTGCGATAGATGAATGAGTTAGGATTTCCGATTATCAGCCTTGTGACCTTCTTTCCGATCTTCGGGGTTTTAATCCTGATGTTTATCGACAAAGAGGCGAAGGATACTATTCGTGGCACTGCCATGGTTTTTGCCATGATCGAGTTCTTTATCTCGTTGCCCCTGCTATTCAGTTTTCAGAATGGTACTGCAGCGATGCAGTTTGTCGAGCGTTATACTTGGGTTAAAAGTGCCGGATTAAGTTATTTTGTTGGTCTTGACGGCATCAGTATCTGGATAATAATTCTGACTACCTTCCTGACCCCTCTTTGTGTGCTCTGCTCCTGGACTTATATCCAGAAAAGAGTCAAAGAGTTTATGATTTGCCTCCTGTTACTCGAAACTGCAATGCTTGGTGCCTTGGTCTCCCTTGATCTCATCCTCTTCTACGTCTTTTGGGAGTTGATGCTGATTCCGATGTATTTCCTGATCGGGGTTTGGGGTGGAGATAACAAAATTTATGCGGCCGTTAAATTCTTTCTCTATACTGCGGCGGGCTCGGTTTTCATGCTCCTTGCAATCTTCTTTCTTTACTATTTGAATCACAAAACAACCGGTGTCTATACTTTCGATCTGCTCGAACTTTATAAACTTAATATCCCGGTATCAACTCAGTTCTGGCTCTGCCTCGCTTTTTTTGTCTCTTTTGCGATCAAAGTTCCGATGTTCCCTCTACACACCTGGTTGCCGGATGCTCATGTTCAAGCCCCGACTGCCGGTAGTGTGATCTTGGCTGGTGTTCTCTTGAAGATGGGAGCCTACGGATTTATGCGCTTTGCGATTCCTCTGTTTCCTTATGCCAGCCATCAGTTTACGCCGGTGATAGCGGTTCTTGCTGTGATTGGTATAATTTATGGTGCCTTGGTGGCTTTGGTGCAGACCGATATGAAGAAACTGGTGGCCTACTCCAGTGTCAGTCACTTGGGTTATGTTATGCTTGGTATCTTTGCTTTTAATATGGAAGGAGTTCAAGGTGGCCTCTATCAGATACTTAATCATGGGATCAGCACCGGTGCTCTCTTTCTCATTGTCGGGATGCTCTATGAGCGTCGTCATACCCGGATGATTAAAGATTTTGGCGGTATTGCTAAAGTTATGCCGATCTACGCAACCTTTTTCATGATTGCGACTCTCTCATCGGTTGCAGTTCCCGGAACCAACGGTTTTGTCGGTGAATTCATGATTCTGGTCGGC
>JAGGTT010000020.1 GCA_021163565.1 Candidatus Tharpella sp. | reverse complement strand
CTCTTTATGACTGATCGTTTCATAGCAAGCCTATCAATAAATTAAAGGTTAAAAAAATGCGACTTCTTTAGATTCCGGGTCTTGATCGATTCCTGAATATCGCATAGTATATGCTCTATCTGGAAAATACCAGCACAATGATGCTCATTACTTCAATTCTTTTTAGAATCAACATATCATCTTGCAACCAACATTACACATAAGTTCGTATTGCAGAAAACACAATGACCCCTTGACAATTAACGATTCCGTAAATATCTTGGCAACGAATTTACAATCAGAGCAATCCGTGTTTGTTATTTTATGGATTGGCCGCGAAAGTTTATACTGTGTTCTTAAATTTTAATAAATAGTATCTAACAAAAGAGGAAATGCACAAATGAGTAAAAAAGAGACTATGCAGTTTGAAACCGAGATTCAGCAACTATTGGATCTGATCATTCACTCTCTCTATTCCCATAAAGAGATTTTCTTGCGCGAGCTTATCTCCAATGCTTCCGACGCTATGGATAAGCTGAAATTCAAAAGTCAGACCGATCAGGCTATCCTGGGCGATGATGCTGAACTTAAAATCCGAATTGAAACGGATGAGAAGGAGCGTACGATTACGATTTTTGATAACGGTATAGGCATGACTCATGATGAGCTGATAGACAATCTGGGGACGATTGCCAAATCCGGAACCAAAGGTTTTGTCGAGGCCCTTTCCGCCAAAGACAAGAGTGATTCCTCAATGGATTTGATTGGTCAGTTCGGAGTTGGTTTCTACTCAAGTTTTATGGTTGCCGAGCGGGTTGTTCTGACCAGTCGGGCGGCCGAATCTGACAGTGCCTGGCGTTGGGAGTCGAAAGGTGACGGCAGTTACACAATCGAGGAGTGTGAGCAGGTTGAACGCGGCACCAAAGTTACTCTGTATCTGCATGCGGCTTCAGAAAATGAGGATCAGGATTATACAAAAGAGTGGGTTGTTCGTTCCACGGTTAAAAAATATTCCGATTTCGTAACCTATCCCATAGAGATGGATATTGAACGGCAGGAGACCCCGAAAGATGACGAGGGTAAACCGATTGAAGGGGCGGAACCGATTAAAAAGATCGAAACCGAAATTTTGAACTCAATGAAACCGCTCTGGAATAAACGAAAGAGTGAAGTCGAAGACAATGAGTACAAGGAGTTTTACAAACACCTCGCCCATGACTGGACAGATCCGCTCGATATTATTCACCTGAACGCGGAAGGTATTTTAGAATATAATGCTCTGATGTTTATCCCGGGCCAGGCTCCTTTTGACCTGTTCACGCCTGAGAATAAATCGGGCATGCAGCTCTATGTTCGTAATATTTTCATTATGGACAACTGTGAAGAGTTGTTGCCGGTCTATCTTCGTTTTGTTAAAGGGGTGGTCGATTCGGCGGATATTTCACTTAATGTTTCGCGGGAGATTCTCCAGCAGGATCGGATTGTCGGTAAAATCAAGAAGAATCTTGTGAAAAAAGTTCTTGAACGCCTTGCCACC
This sequence comes from Candidatus Tharpella sp., assembly GCA_021163565.1. GTDB lineage: Bacteria > Desulfobacterota > Anaeroferrophillalia > Anaeroferrophillales > Tharpellaceae > Tharpella. Next base: position 2,103 of record JAGGTT010000020.1, on the reverse strand, counting down.
ATGCTTGAGAAAGAGCGTGAGACCTATATTAAATTCTGGTCGGTCTTTGGTCAGGTTGTTAAAGAGGGTCTGCACAGTGATTTTGAGAATCGGGAAGCAATTTCAGATCTTTTGTTATGCGCATCGACTGCCGGCGATGAATTGACGACCCTGCAGGAGTATGTTGACAGGATGCCGGCGGACCAGAAGGAAATCTACTATATTACCGGTGAAGATCGCGATACTTTGATGGCTTCTCCCCATCTTGAGGTTTTCAAGGATAAAGGCTTTGAGGTTCTGTTGTTGACCGACCCGGTTGATGAGTGGGTGATTCAGGGGCTTAATGAATATAAGGAGAAAAGTCTTAAATCGGTGGTTAAAGGTGACGTTGACCTTCAGAGTGAGGATGAGAAGAAGGATAGTGAAGAGCAGGTCAAAAAAGTTGCTGATGAGTATTCTGAGCTGATTAAATATATAAAAACCAGCCTTGGTGAAGAGAAGGTTGCAGATGTGCGGATTTCCCAGCGTCTGACCGGGAGTCCAGTCTGTCTGGTTGCCGGTGAGCACGATATGAGTGCGAGCATGGAGCGGATTCTGAAAGCCGCCAACCAGCCGGTGCCGCCAAATAAACGGGTCTTGGAGATCAATGCCAATCATGAACTTCTGCTTAAAATGCGTGAGCTCTTCAGCAATAAGGGAGAGAGTGATCTTTTAAAAGAGTTTTCCGAACTGCTCTACGATCAGGCCCTGTTGACTGAAGGCTCCAAGGTAGTCTCGCCGGAGACATTCTGTAACCGTCTGACCAGTCTGATGATCAAGGCGGTTTCAGCTTAGTTGCATCATTTAACTATAAGGGTAGCCTAAAGATAGTTGACTTTTATCGTGATTGTTAACTATGTAAAAGGGAGTAGAGAAATCTGCTCCCTTTTTTCTTGTCCCGTCAATGTTATTTTTTTATGAGGTTATTTTCTTGTCGGTATCAGCTTTATTAAAACCTCGGGTTCTGATTGAAACTTTAGGTTGTAAAGTTAATCATTATGAGAGTCAGGGCCTGGCAGCGGGTTTTCGTGAGGCCGGCTGGGAGGTGGTTCGGCAGGGGCCGCTGGAGGCGGTGGTGATTAACAGCTGCGCCGTTACCGCCGAGGCCGGGCGCCAGAGTCTGCAGTCTGTCAGGCGGGCCTTGAAGCGTTATCCCGGATCACTGGTCGCTGTGACCGGTTGTGAGGTGGTTGCTGCTCCGGAAAAAGTCTCTGCCATTAATGACATTGGGGCAATCTTCGGCAATCGCGGCAAAAAAGATCTGGTGGAATATTTGACCCGGCAGCTTTCTGCAACTTCGGGCGATTACTTTATGAGTGAACCGGTGGGTATCTTAGGTGAACTTGAGATCGATCTTTTGCGGGCCGATTGCGAACGGGGCCGGAGCCGGGCAGTAGTTAAGGTTCAGGACGGCTGTAATTCATTCTGTCGTTACTGTATAATTCCCTATCTGCGCGGCCGCTGCCGCAGCCTGAATCCGGAGAGGGTTCTGGTTGAATGCGGAGAACTGATGGCCAATGGTTTTCAGGAGGTCGTACTGACCGGGATTCATCTGGGTCGTTATGGTGATGACGCCGGAAAAAGTTTTAGTTTAACCTCGCTGCTGCAGCAGCTGACGGAGAAATTTCCGGCTCTGAGAATCCGTCTGGGATCTTTGCAGCCGCACGAGATTACGCCCGAAATCATTGGTATGCTGCTTGACCCTAAAGTGTCGGTTTGTGAGCACCTGCACCTTTCGCTGCAGTCGGGTAGTGACCGGGTTTTAGGAGCTATGGGTCGGCCTTACCGCCGGTCTGAAATTGAAGATGTTTTTGCCCGGTTGGCTCCGGGTGCGGGCCGGCTGGCCATCGGCACAGATTTGATTGCCGGTTTTTCAGCCGAAACGGAGAGCGCTTTCGCAGAAACTTACGCTCTGGTCAAGGCGTCTCCGCTTACCTATCTGCACGTTTTTCCCTATTCTCCGCGCCGGGGTACGGTGGCGGCTTCATGGCCGGATCGGGTGCCGGCCAAGGAAAAGCGATTTCGAGCGCAGAAACTTGCCGCTCTGGGCCGGGAAAAACGAGAGCGGTTCGCTCAGGATAATAT
>JAGGTT010000089.1 GCA_021163565.1 Candidatus Tharpella sp. | reverse complement strand
TTTCTCTATATCTTGCGGGCTATTGTGGTGTCAATTGAAAGTTTCAGTATAAACTCTGATAAGCGGTCAGGTGTATAGTATCGTTCTCTGTTTTCTATTACTTTACAAATAAAGGCTTAATCGCTATATTATTATCCGGATTATGTCTGTATATTGTTGGGAAAGAGGTATAATCCGGCGTTGCTAGCTTAAAGTTTTCAAGACTTTTTTAATAAAAAATCATGTTTGGAGTGTTAATATATGGCAGGGAAAGATTTTTACAAGGTTTTAGGTGTAGATAAAAAGGCTTCGGCGGATGAGATTAAAAAATCCTTCCGGCGTCAGGCACGCCAGTATCATCCGGATGTGCGGCCCGATGACAAGGCGGCGGAACAGAAGTTTAAAGAGATCAACGAAGCCTATGAAGTACTGAGTGATAAAAAGAAACGCCAGGAATATGATACCTTCGGGGCCGATTTTCAGCAGCGGGCCGGTGGGGCCGGATTCTCCGGCGGCCGGGCCGGAGGTTTTGATTTCAGCGATCTTTTCGGTGGCGGCGGGCGTACTTTTTCATCGTCCGGTAATTCGTTCGGCAGTCAGGGCGGCGATCCTTCCGACATATTTGGCAACCTTTTCGGCGGCGGCGGTTGTCAAGGCCGGGCTTCCCGGCCGAGCCGGGGCGGCAATGCGGAACATCAGGTTGAGATTGAATTTGCTGAAGCGGTACGTGGAACAGAACTTAAACTCAGAATTGACAACCAGCAGGTTAATATCAAGGTGCCGCCGGGTACTGTTGATGGATCCCGGTTGCGGCTGAAGGGGAAGGGCCATCCTGGAACTAATAATGGGCCGGTCGGTGATCTTATTTTAACGGTCAAAGTCCGGCCCGACCGGATATTCACGATGCAGGGCCGGGATATCCTCTGTCAAGTCGAAGTGCCTCTGACGACCGCACTTTTAGGCGGCAAGATTGAAGTCCCGACTTTCTCCGGCAAGGCGATGTTAAAGGTTAAAGAGGGGGCCCAGAATGGCCAGAAGATGCGGCTTCGCGGTAAAGGCGTAGCCGCAGCCAGAGGCCTTGCGGCCGGTGATCAGATTGTCGAGTTGAAAATAATCATCCCTAAGTCCCTGACCCCCAAGGCGAAAGAGCTGATTGGAAAACTTGAGAAAGAGTTGTAAGCGGATCGTTTTTTATGGACTGAAGATTTGGAGGAAGTGTTCCCGGTGTGTAGACGCAGTAAAGGCAGCGGCTGATGTCGGGTTTTGGGCGTGAGGTAGTTTATAGACCCCCTCTTTTGCTCTTGGCGATAGTTATCTGGTCGATTCTGGCTCCGGTTTGTTGCGGCTTTAAGATATTTTCCACTCTTTTATCGGCTGGTCTGCTGATATTCTTTTACTTTCTTATTCTGCGTTGCCATAGAGTCAGGCCGGATTTTTTAAAGTTTCTGTTGTTTGCAGTGGTCGCTCTGGTTGCGGTCTGGTTCGGGTCGCTGCGCATTGCCGCCCGGCAGGCTGATTTTCTCAAAGTAAGTGGTATGCTGCATGAGGGCCGGGGCGCTGCCGCGACCATTATCTCAGGTCGGATTACAACCTTTCCCCATGGTTCTCCCTGGGGTTGGCAGTTGCGCCTGCGACCGCTTGCCGAAGATTCGATCGGATTCGGAGAAATTCTGCTTAAACTCCCTGCAACGGTTTATGACGATAGCCGTCTGCCATTGATCGGTGATATTGTTACGGTAAAGGTGGCATTGCAACCGCTGACTGCGGCCCGGCATCCGTTTCTCCGCGGCCGGCTGCGCAGCCAAGTTCTATCAGGCCTCACGGTAAGGGCTCAGCTTGACGACTTTGCTGATATCAGAATTGTCACTCCGGCAACCGGTTTCCTGGCCCGGGTTGAAAAAATCCGTCGCTTACTCTATCGGGCTCTGGCAGATAACGCGGGAAGTCCTGACAGCGCAGCGATTCTGCAGGCGGTTCTTATCGGCAGCCGGGATCAACTGAACTTCAGGGTCAGGGAGCTCTTTCTCAATTTCGGAATTTTTCACCTCTTTGCCATCTCCGGACTGCACCTGAGTGTTGTCGTAGCCCTCCTCTTTTTTCTCTGCAAAGCAATTATTCCCGATTTTATCAGACGGCGTCTGCCTAAAGGTACGGTTCCAATTGCCGCGGGCATAACTATTTTCTTTCTACCGGTCTATATCCTTCTGGCCGGGTTGCACCTGCCGGTTGTCCGGGCCGGAATAATGGCTCTCTTTTTTCTGTTCACTCTGCTCAGCGGCCGGCTTCGTGATCCCTTTTCAACCCTTTTTCTGGCCGCAGTTGTGATTTTGCTGATCTGGCCTGAGGCACTTTTTGCCCTCTCATTTCAGCTCTCATTTACTGCGGTTGCGACAATCTTGTGGATTGTGCCCCGTTCTAACGAGTGGTGGGAGCGCCGGCTTTTACCGCTGATGTGCAAAAGATCGGCCATATTTCAGGCTGGCTGCCGCTACATATTTTATCTTGGTGCAAGTTCTATGGCGATAAGTCTGACTACGGCTCCGCTACTTATCAACCGGGTCCATTTTATTTCAATCTACTCTCTGATCGCCAATCTCCTGCTGATCCCGCTTTTTTCTCTCTTGATTATTCCGCTGGGCATGATCTCTCTAATGTTTGTAAAATTTCCTCAGATAATGGCGCTGCTGCTTAAACCGCCGGCAGTGGTGCTTGACGGCATAATCAGCGGTAGCCAGTGGCTGCAGGAGTGGTTGCCTGCGGGCCGTTCTTACTGGGCCTCGCTGACCTCTTTTGAAATTATTTTAGTTACTCTAATTATACTGACCGGTGGTTGGCTGTTGACTCCGTCGAGCAGTAAAAAGGCGACTGCGGCCTTGCTGTTCATCCTCTTTGCAGTCTTAGGTTCAGATCAAATCTGGTGGCAGTATCAACAGGGCCGTAAAAAGGTCGCGGTTGCAGCTTTTGTCGGAAGTCGGCCCCAGGTATTGCTGTTTGAGCTTCCCGGTGGCGAGGCGTTGCTTTTTAACGGTGGATCGTGGTGTGGTTCCAGCGGCAGTACCGAAAGTCTGACATCAACCTCTTTTTTCTCCTTCGCGAAAAAGGTGATCGCGCCCTATTGCTGGCGGCGGAAAATCAAATGCATCGATACGCTGGTGCTGACCGAACCGCAGCGGGGGCTGGTTGGAGGATTACTTTTCCTGGTTGAACATTTTCAAGTCAGGGAGATCTGGTATCATGGAATCTGGAGCGGCTATCCGCCGTTTAAGAATTTCTGCCGTATCAGCAACGACTTATTTTCGGTCAGATGGCGCAAGCTTTCATCGTTCTCCTATCCTTTTTCTTTAAACGGAGTGACAATCTCAGCAGTCGGTCCGCCCGCCAATGATTTTCGGATGTCAACTTCAAATTCCGAGTCGCTGCTGGCAATGGCTCCGTCGTTTCTGCTACGTTACGGCGACTTTTCGACTTTGATTTTGAGTGGTGGCCAGTTGGATGAGGCGCTACTTCCGGAACGGGTTGACCTTTTGGCTCGATTGCGTGTTCCCGATCTGTCTCAATCCGCAATTCAGGATTCTATCGTAGTTGAAACCGGCGGTTGGACGCTGTTGCCGGCAGGCGGAAAAATTAACGGGACTGACAAAGGTGCGGCCTTCGCTAGCTGGTCCGTTAAAAGAGATGGTTTTCTCTTTCTCGAAGCCGATATTTCGGGTAAACTCACCCGTAAACTGCCGGCATCCCTAATTTCCAGTTGTCAAGGATGGCCCGATAAGTTATGATGGTTTTTTATCTAAGGTTATTGACTTGGAATATTTTATGATCGGGATATATCGTTAAGTGCTACGGCGCTGATGAAAAATGACAATTATGAAAAAAAATCAGATAAAAACGGTTAAGGGTTTTAATGAAGTTTTGCCGCCGGAGAGTTCTCGCTGGCGTTTAGTCGAAGATAAATTCCGCGACCTTTTAGAGGGCTATGGTTTTGCCGAGATGCGCCTGGCCCTGTTGGAGCCGACTGAACTTTTCACCCGGAGTATCGGCGGCGAGACCGATATTGTTGAAAAAGAGATGTATACTTTTTCTGATCGTTCCGAACGTTCGCTGACCCTGCGGCCTGAAGGGACGGCCTCGGTTGTGCGGGCTTTCAATCAATACTCCCTCGGCAAAATAAGTGAAATAAACAAACTCTATTATGTCGGCCCGATGTTTCGTTACGAACGGCCGCAGAAAGGGCGTTATCGTCAGTTTCATCAGTTGGGGGCCGAGGTCTTTGGTGAGGCGAGTTTTTATCAGGATGCTGAAACCCTGGTGATGCTGGCGCAGTTTTTTCAGGCTCTCTCAATTGACGGAATCATTCTGCAGCTCAACAGCCTGGGATGTGAAGACTGTCGTCCGGCTTTTCGGGAACAACTTAAAAGTTTTCTGTTAGAACGTGAATCTTTGTTGTGCGGCGACTGTCAGCGCCGAATTAAGGATAATCCGCTCAGGGCTTTGGATTGCAAAAACCCTTCCTGCCGGGAGGTGGTAGTTGCTGCTCCGCAGATCAATGAATCTCTGTGCGGTGATTGCCGGAAACATTTTTCCGGTCTCTGCGGTTTGCTTGATGATGTCGGCCTGGATTATCAGGTAAATTCCAAACTGGTCAGAGGCCTCGACTATTATACGCGGACCACGTTTGAATTTTTGGCCGGAGACCTCGGAGCTCAGAACGCAGTCGCCGCCGGCGGCCGCTACGATCGTCTGGTGGAAGAGCTGGGCGGCAAAATGACTCCGGCTTTTGG
>JAGGTT010000173.1 GCA_021163565.1 Candidatus Tharpella sp. | reverse complement strand
TCATTTCTCCCTCCATTAATCTGAAGTTGAACATCCCCGTAAATCCATCCCGAAAAAACGATTTCAAGCTATATACCCAAGCCTCAGACAAGTCCAGAAAAAATTTTGCCGGCCCCGGCGGCAGGGCCATAAAAAAGCCTGACCCGCAGCGCCGAAACAACGATTTTAGTTTGACATGATGTGAAAAATTGTTTATGAAGCAGGATAGAATAATTTCGGATAGATTGAATTACTGATTACACTCGACAATAGAGTCATCTGGAGGGCGCTGTTCCTCTTAAATAAAAGGCTTTCAAGGAGTAGTTTATGCCGGTTATTACGATTTCTAAAGAGTTTGCTTCAGGTGGTGTCAACATTGCTAAACGTCTGTCTGAAAAGCTTAATTACAACTATATTGACAAAGAAATTGTCAAACAGGTAGCTGATCATACAAAAGTATCACCCCAGGAGGTCAGAGATTTCGAGGCTGAGGGCCATATCAATTTCCGCGCCAACCTCTCACGCATTATTGACCTTGATATTTTTAGAAGAAACCCTAAAAGCGATAACACCGAAGAGGTTGAAACCACTTACGATGAACGCGACAAAATTCCCTACTCCTTTGACACCCAGGGATGGATTGACAGCGACATCTACCGGGATATGATCTGCAAGGTTATTTCTGAACTCGGTCAGCAAAGCAATGTCATGATTGTCGGCCGGGGCGGGCAATGTATCCTGCGAGAGCAAGCGGATGTGGTCAATATCAGAATCATCTCAGCCATGACCGACCGGGTAGCCCGGCTCAAGATCGAAAACCCGGATCTAAGCGAGACCCAGGCCCAGAAACAGATTGAAACAATGGACAAAAGGAGTCAGGAGTACATTAAATTCTACTTCAAAGCAGACTGGAGTGATCCCAAACTCTATGATATCGTAATTAACACCAGCCGGATCAACGATGATAAAGTAGTTAACTGGCTGGCCGGAATTTTTGCATAGATAACGGGAACAGATAAACTATCTCATAAAAAAACGATGAAAAACAAAACAGCCCGTTGAGTGTTGACGTTAACCGTAACACTCAACCCCGCTTGGATCTTCAATATAAGCGAAGACTGAGACGGTTGGACTTAATTTTGTTAGTTTAAGCATTTTTGCGCTATCAAGTTGGCCTGCCTCTTTAGTTTGAGGTGGGCTTTTTATTTTTAAATTCAAGCGGCGTTTTTATTCTTAAATGCGGGGGAACCCGTATTTAAGTTACCAAAAGGAAAATATTTTCATGGCTCAGAAAGTAAACATAACCACCCTTGCTGAGATGAAAAGAGCAGGCGAAAAAATCACCATGGTTACCGGTTACGATTACCCCTTCGCCCGACTTCTCGATGAGAGCGGCATCGACACAATTCTCGTCGGTGATTCGGTCGGAGTTGTGGTCGCCGGCTACAAAGATACCCTGCCGGTGACGGTTGACGAGATGATCTACCACGGCCGGGCCGTGATCCGTGGCACCGACCGCGCCCTGGTGATCATTGACCTGCCATTCATGAGCTACCAGATAAGTATTGAAGATGCCAAATTACAGGCCGGCCGCATCATGAAAGAGACCGGGGCCGGAGCCGTAAAACTCGAAGGCGGGGTCACCATGAAGGAGACCATCAGAGCCCTGGTTGATATCGGGATCCCGGTCTGCGGTCACATCGGCTTAACCCCGCAGGCGGTTAATCAGCTCGGCGGTTTTAAGGTGCAACGCGAAAAAGAGCGCCTTATGCAAGATGCCATAGCCGTTGCGGAAGCAGGAGCATTTGCTCTGGTCATAGAGTGTGTCCCCAGCGAGATAGCAACTGAAATCAGCCAGGCACTTGATATCCCGACCATCGGTATCGGGGCCGGTAACGGCTGCGATGGCCAGGTTCTGGTTCTGCACGATATGCTCTCACTCTTCGACCGTTTCCGGCCATCTTTTGTCAAACAGTATGCCAATCTCGGCGAAGAGACGAAAAAAGCCATGCTAGAATACAGCCGTGAAGTGAAAGCCGGAATCTTCCCCGGCGATGAGCACTCTTTCAAATAACCATCAACCAAATAATCAGTTACTCATCATGAAACAGATTAACAACAATCGCGAAATGCAGACATTCGCTCGGGAAAGCCGCCGCGGCGGCAAAAGTATCGCTCTGGTTCCAACTATGGGTTTCCTCCACAAAGGTCATATTGAACTTATGAGAAAGGCCCGGGAGAAGGCCGATCTGGTCGTAGTTTCTATCTTTGTTAATCCGATTCAGTTCGGCCCCAACGAAGATCTTGACCGCTACCCCCGTAACCTTAAAGGTGATCTTAATAAATGCGATTCTGTCGGAGTTGATGCAGTTTTCACCCCGACCCCGGAAGAGATCTATCCTGACGGGTTTCAGACGTCCGTTGCAGTCAATAAAATCACTCAGGTTCTCTGCGGTGCCAGCCGCCCGAACCACTTTCAGGGGGTCACAACCGTAGTCAGCAAACTTTTCAATCTCACACTTCCCGATTTCGCCTTCTTCGGCGAAAAAGATTTCCAGCAACTGGCGGTTATTCGACGGATGGTGATTGATCTGAACTTTCCACTGGAAATCATCGGAGTACCGATCGTCCGGGAAAGCGACGGCCTGGCAATGAGCTCCCGTAACGCCTACCTGCCAGCGCAACAGCGGACTGAAGCCCCCGCTATCTACAAAGCTCTAAGTAATGCCCGCAAGTTCTACAACCAGGGCATGAATGAAGCCGAAAGACTCTGCAAAACAGTGTCCGAGC
>JAGGTT010000053.1 GCA_021163565.1 Candidatus Tharpella sp. | reverse complement strand
GGCAATAGACACAGGTATTTCTGTTTCAGTATGAAGGAAAATAGACAGGAGCCGTATACGAGGCCCGTACGTACGGTTCTGTGAGAGGGATGAGGTGGGGGGTCTCACCTCACCCTACTCGATTTACGGCTGTCTGTTCCTGATGCCTGGCTGCAAATTTTAATCCTTAAAATACTCAATGTATTCCTGCGGTTAAAATCATCGTCCGCCTTGTACTTGAACAAAAATTCTAATTTTTCAAGAAACCCTCAAGTTGTTGTAAGGAGAAGTGATATGACGAGCAAAGTCTATATGGCGGATCTCAGGGCGAGTTTCAAAGATAATATGATGACTAAAATAACCCGTCTTTTAGAGGCTGCGGGAATAGCAGAGGGGATTCGACCGCACTCTTTGACAGCGATTAAACTGCACTTTGGTGAAGAGGGTAACGCCTCATTCATTCGGCCGATTCTGGTGCGTCCGGTAGTTGACCTGATCCATAAACTTGAAGGAAAAGCCTTTGTTACCGACACCAACACCCTCTATGTCGGCTCCCGCAGTGATGCGGTCAAACACCTGGAGACTGCGACTCGGCACGGGTTCAATTTCCCGGTTCTCAATGCCCCGGTTCTGATTGCCGATGGCTTGATCGGCAACAGCGTGCATTCAATTGATGTCGATCTGATGCATTTTCAGGAGGTTAAGATCGCCTCTGAGATTGTCAATGCCGACGCGATGGTGGTTATGAGTCATTTCAAAGGACATGAGCTGCCGGGTTTTGGCGGGGCTTTGAAAAACCTCGGCATGGGGTGTGCCGGGCGGGAAGGGAAGCTGGCCCAGCACGCCAATATCAGTCCCAAGGTGACGCGTAAACGCTGTGTCGGCTGCGGTCAGTGTCTCGAATGGTGCCCGGCCCAAGCTATCTCTATCGATCAGGAGAGCGGTAAAGCGGTGATCGATAATGAACCCTGTATCGGCTGCGGCGAATGTATCCTGATCTGTCCCCAGGGGGCAATCAATGTCCGCTGGACCGAAACCGGGTCTATCTTTCAGGAAAAGATGATCGAGTATGCTTACGGGGCCTGTGCCGGCAAACGGGAGCGCTGTTTTTTTATCAATTTTGTTATACAGGTGAGTCCGGCCTGTGACTGTTACAACCATAATGATATGCCGGTGGTCGCTGATATCGGTATTCTCGCATCGAAAGATCCGGTGGCTCTGGACCAGGCTTGTGCCGATCTGGTGGTGGCCGCTCCGGGCCTGCCCGGCAGTGCCTTGGGTGATGAACTTGCCCCCGGCTGCGACAAATTCAAGGTTCTCTATCCTGAGATCGACTGGCACCTGCAACTTGCCTATGCGGAAAAAATTGGTCTCGGGTCATGTTCGTATGAACTTGAAAAAGTGTGATTTACGGGTCTGAATGCTGAAAAAGCTTGCAATTTTCGAGCTCTTGGTGTAGCAGGCTCTTTTTTGGTTCGCGTTTTCCTGAGAATGGCTTGGAAAAGCAGCCGAACTTCCTTGCTCCTTGTTCCATATTTAATGATTAAAAGGGGCTACTAAACTCAGAAGGAGGAAATCTGAAAAATGAGTGAAGTTGTGAGAAAGTATGAGTTGCTCTACATTCATCCCGGCAATCTGCCGAGTGAAGATGTGGAGAAGGTTGACGAGATCCTGAACGGGACTCTCGAGAAGCTGGCAGGTGAGCTTTTACACCGTGAAGACTGGGGCGTTCGGGCCTTGGCTTATCCGGTGAAAAAAATTGCTGAAGGACGTTATATCCTGTTGCGAATCGCTTGTCCTGCCGAGTGTCTGAAAGAGATTGAAAGACGCTTTAAAATTACCGAGTCGGTAATTAAATTTCTCTCGCTGCGGTTGGCGGATGATTTTGTTCAGGAAGAGATCCCTGAGCCGGCTTCAGAGACAGTCGAGGGTGAAGAGGCCTCTAAAGAGAGTGTCGTCGCAGAAGAAACCCCGGAAAAGAGTGCCGTTACAGAAGAGACCCCCGAAGAGGTTGTCGTTGCAGAAGAAACCCCGGAAGAGGTTGTCGTTGCGGTTGAGGCCGAGGTTAGCAGCACTGAAGTTGAAGAAGATAGTGCGGCTGCGGATGAATCTGAAGATGAAAAACCGGGAGAAGAATAATGGCTTTTGCGAAGAAAAGAACTGACGCGAAGGGGGGCAGTCGGCGCCGCTCTTTTGTGACTCGAAGAAAATATTGTCGTTTTTGTGCCGACAGCTCTTTGACGATTGACTATAAAGATGTACGCCTGCTGCGTTACTATATCAGCGAGAAGGGCAAAATTGTGCCCCGGCGTATTTCCGGTACCTGTTCGGCACATCAGCGCGAACTGATGGTGGCCATCAAACGGGCTCGTAATATTGCCCTGCTGCCTTTTTCGGTGAGCTCGCCGAAACCGTACTAGAATCTGAGTTGCGGTTTTGTTTGAATTGCCGGCACTGGCCGGAAAATTTTGGATTGTAAGTTGTGGTTGAAAATCAGGTTATTGTAAGTCGGACATTGCCGATCACGGTGGCGATTACGGTTATGCTCTACCTGGGCGGGGCAATTTTCCCGATTTTCGGAGCTCTGATCGGCATGGCGGCGATGGCACCGGGGATTTATCTCCGGTTTCAGACGAATCTGCGCTGGCCGCTGGTAGTTATGGTGGCGGTGGTTGTCGGGCTGCTCTTTTTAGTTTTCCGAACACCGTCACCGGTGGCAGTCTACTTTTTCGAATTTGGACTTTCAAGTCTGATTCTGGATGATCTTTTACGCCGTCGGCGCTTCGGGGTTGAGACTCTGTTTATGGCCGCCGCGGTTACGACCTTTACGATTATTCTCGTAATGGTTTGGATCAGCTCAGGTCAGGGAATAAACCCGGTTATTTTAACGGAACGTTTTCTCCGGGTAAATATCGACGCGGTTTATGCTCTTTATCAAAATGCCGGGGTTTCAGCCGATCAGCTGGCGGTTTTACGCCAGGCGGCGGAAGAGGTTGCAGTCTGGGCCGGGTCTTTTTTCCCGACCCTGTTGTTTGTAGCTTTTTTCTCTCTGCAGGCATTCGGTTTCGGGGTTGCCCGAGTCTTTTACGGTAAGCGTTATTCTGCTCCGCCGGAGATTCTTAAGGGCGCGGCCCCGTTCTCCCGTTTGCAATTGTACCCGCAGATGGTCTGGCTTTTGATACTTTCACTGGCCGCCATAATGTTTTTCCCGTTATCGGGCCTGTTGCGGATTGTGGTACTGAACTGTGCTGGGATTCTGCTTTTTGTCTATCTGGTTCAGGGTTTTTCGATTTTGCAGTTTGCGTTTGAGAGTTTTGCCGTAGGCAGACTGCCGAGGTTTTTTCTATTTTTTATTTTTTTAGCTTTTCAGTTTCTTTTTATATTTCTCATTCTGTTCGGGGTGTTCGATATATGGGTCGATTTCAGGACCCGAATTACCCGCCGGCAGCAGAGATTGAAAGAGTAGTCCGGTTTTTATCCGGGAGAGAAACTGAAGGAAAGTATTTTTGGAGGATTTTGTAATGCGGATAATTTTACAGGAGCCGGTTGAACATCTTGGGAATATCGGTGACACGGTAACCGTGGCCGATGGTTATGCCCGTAACTATCTGTTGCCGACCGGCCGGGCGATAATCGCCAACGAAAGCAACGTTAAATATGTCAAGCACCACCTGCGGGGGCTGGAGAAGAAGCGACTTCGTCACCAGGCTCAGGGTGAGGCCCTGCGTGATCGTTTGCAGACTCTGACTTTAGAATTCGAGCGTAAAGTCGGAGAACAGGGTAAACTATTCGGTTCAGTCACGGTTATGGACATTGCCGATAAGCTGAAAGAAAACGATGTCGAGATTGACCGGCGCAAGATTGAGCTGCCTGAAGCTATCAAAAATATTGGTGATTTCAAGGCTCTGGT
>JAGGTT010000242.1 GCA_021163565.1 Candidatus Tharpella sp. | reverse complement strand
TCTAAAATCTTCATTACCAATGCTTCAGCTCCAAATACCGGAGTCATCATTGTTCAGGCAATTACCGGTAAGCGCGATGATGGGCGCAATGAAATGAGCTGCATTCTGGTGCCGGCAGGAACGGCCGGGATGGAGTGTCGGGTTATGCATGGCAAGATGATGTGGCGCTCTTCCAATACGACTGAAATCTATTTTGATGACTGCCGGGTGCCGGCCAAAAATATGCTGGGCAACCGGGGTGAAGGTTTTCATCAGATGCTGGCGACCCTTGACGGCGGCCGTTTGAGTATCGGGGCTATGGGGCTGGGTGGAGCCCAGGGTGCCTATGAAAAAGCCTTACGTTATTCACAGGAACGGATTCAGTTTAATCGTCCTTTATTTGACTTCCAGGTTACCCAGTTCAAACTTGCCGATATGGCAATGGAGATTGAACTGGCTCGTAATCTGCTCTATAAAGCCTGCTGGTTGCGTTCCAATAACCGGCCTTTCTCGCGTGAAGCGGCAATGGGCAAGCTCTATTGCTCCGAGGTTATGGGTCGTGTGGTTAATCATGCCGTTCAGATTCATGGTGGTTACGGTTTGATGCAGGAATATGATGTAGAACGTTTTTATCGCGACCAAAAACTTCTCGATATCGGTGAGGGTACCTCAGAGATACAGCGTCTGGTTATCGCCCGCTCTCTTAAAAATTGAACGAATAATATTGGCTGATTATTACAAAAATCTGCCGCAGACGGTGCGTCTGGTTGAAGTCGCACCGCGTGACGGCTGGCAGAATCTTGTCGAATTTATTCCGACAAAGACTAAAATCGAACTCATTGATGAGCTGGCCCGGTGTGGTTTTCAGGAAATTGAGGTGAGTTCTTTTGTCAACCCTAAGGCAATCCCGCAGCTCAGGGATGCGCCGGAGGTTTTTGCTGCAATAAGATCGCTACCGTCTCTGGTGACCGCGGCTTTGGTTCCTAACCGGCGGGGTCTGGCCCCGGCACTGGCTGCCGGGATCGGTAAAGTTGTCTTTTTTATTTCAGCCAGTGATACCCATAATCGTAAAAATCTCGGTTGTCCGCAGAGTGAAACTTTAAGTGAAATAGGGGCCATGCTCAAGGATGTTCCGGAAGAAATACCTTGCCGGGTTTCAATCTCCAATGTTTTTGGTTGTCCTTACGAGGATGTAATTCCTTTTGCTTCGGTGAAACGGCTGGTTGAAAATCTGGCCGCTTTAGGTTTGCGAGAGATTACGCTCTGTGATACTTTGGGAGTTGCCACTCCTGATCAGGTTTACGATTTTTCCAGCGTCCTTAAAAGAGCTTTTCCGGCAGTTGATTTCGGGTTGCATCTGCACGACAGCTGCGGTCGGGCCTTAGCCTGTGTTATGGCCGGTCTGCAGGCCGGAATTGATCGTTATGATACCGCTGCCGGCGGGTTGGGCGGTTGTCCTTACGCCCCGGGTGCAGCGGGTAACCTGGCGACTGAAGATCTACTTTTTACCCTTGATAAGATGGGTATTGCGACCGGCATCGACAGCCAGTCTCTATTGGCCTTTGCTCGCCGGCAATCCAAGATAACCGTTAGCGGCGGCAGTCATATGCTGGCTTTCAGTCAGAGCTGTGGCTGACTTAATCCTTTAGAAAATCGCAAATAGTATGGAGCATAAAAATGTCTGAAGTTATTTTGAGTGAGAATCGTGACGGGGTTCTGATTGTAACCTTGAACCGTCCCGAGAGTATGAATTCATTGAGTCGGGAACTCCTGGCCGCATTGAATAAACTGGTCAGCGAAATTAGTGTTGATAAAACGATAAGAGTTGTGGTTATCACCGGAGCCGGGGAGAAATCATTCTGTTCCGGAGCTGATTTGAGAGAGCGGGCGACGATGACCCCGATTGAAGTGAAGCAGTATATCCAGATGATTCGCAACACCTTTACGATGGTTGAAAATCTGCCGCAGCCGGTGATTGCTGCGGTTAATGGTTATGCTTTTGGCGGCGGCACTGAATTGGCTCTGGCTTCAGATATTCGAATTGCCGCTCCCAATGCGATTATGGGTTTGACTGAAACCAGTTTGGGCATTATTCCCGGGGCTGGTGGTACCCAGCGTTTGGTTCGTTTAGTCGGTAAGGGTAAAGCCAAAGAGATGATTTTTACGGCCCATCGGGCCAAAGCTGAGGAAGCTTTGGCAATTGGCATGGTCAATCAGATTGCCCCGGAAGGCGGCCTTATCGATGCCGCTCTGGAGATGGCAGCGCGGATCAAAAAGAACGCTCCGATCGCTCTTGAGATGGCAAAATATGCGATCAATTATGGTAGTGAAGTTGATCTCGGCAGCGGTTTGGCCATTGAATCCAACTGTTATGCAGTGACTATCCCGACCAAAGATCGCATTGAAGGCTTGACCGCCTTTCGTGAAAAGAGAGCACCGGTTTACACCGGCGAATAATTTTATACAAACCAACTTGTAACGAGTTGGCGTATATACTCGCTTAACCGGGATTATTGGGCGACTGGCGCCCACCCCTTATTATGGAGTCGAATTTTGGTCGTTATTATATTAGTGACCAAGGGGCTGATTCCGATCCCGGATATAATGTAAAAAATAGTACTTGTGGAGGAAAACCATGTCAAACCACGATCTTTTTGATGTTTTTAAAAGAATGCCGAAAAAAGTCAATATTGGTGATATCACCATTCGCGACGGTCTTCAGCATGAGGAACACTTCATCCCGACCCGGGCCAAAATCTTCTATCTGCAGGAGCTCGCTTTTGCCGGGGTCAAGCGCATGGAAGTAACCAACCTGGGCAATCCTCGCAGTATGCCCCAGTTTGAGGATGCCGAGGAGCTGCTTAAAGCCGTTCACAGTGATCTCTTCAAAAAACGTCTGGCCAAACGCGGCCTTAAACATGAAGATATCGAATGGACCTGTATTACGATTCGTGAAAGTGCGGTTGATCGGGCGATTGAGTTGAAGAAAGAGGGTTACGGTCCCGACCGGATTCTGATGATGGTTTCAACTGATGAGCAGCACCATTTTGCCAACTCCGGTTCGACTCTGCCCGCTTACTGGAAAGAAGCTGAGCGCTGCATTAAGAAGTGTCATGATGCCGGCATCAAAATGTGTGGTACGGTCAGTACCATCTGGGGTAGTCCGATCTCCGGGCCGACCCGGTTTGAGGATGCGGTTGAGTTTACCAGCCGTTGGCTCAGTATTGGAGCTGATGATATTGAACACGCTGATCATGATGGTTCCGCACCGCCGAATAAGGTTTACCGCTATTTCTCAATGATTCTTGACTCCCTGCCGAATCCAGATCTGCATATTGCTCATTTTCATGTAACCCGGGGTTGGGGAAATGCCAATGTTCTGGCTGCTTTGCAGGCCGGAATTACCAATTTTGAAGCAACCCTCGGCGGTACCGGCGGACAGCCTGCCAACTTCGTTGACGGTATTCCGGGCTTAGGTACCGGGGCTTACTACTATAAAGATCCCAATGTTGTCGGTCTCTCCGTGCTTGAAGATATGGTGGTCATGATGGACGAGATGGGGATTGATACCGGCCTAAATGTCGACCGGATTCTTGAACTGGGAGAGATGATGGAGAGAACCATCGGTCGTCGCCTCCGCTCCGAATCAATTCTTAATGGTCGCATTCCGAAAATTGTGCGGGAAGATTTCAAACGTCCGGCTCTGCCTAAAACCAAAGAGAAACAAGGTGAAAAACCGGGCCAGCTTATTCCTGCCGAGTGGCCGGAAGTAGCCGAAGTTCCAGACTCGGTACTGCAAAAGAAGTAGTCTTCATTTTTTGCGAGATACTTCTTAATGAAATATAAAAAACCGGCTCTGCAAAGGGTCGGTTTTTTTGTGTCTTAAAGCTGGTCGTAAATCTACCAGAGACAGAAGACTTTTCTGCCGTTTTCGGGTCGGGCCTTGATCTTTTCCATGTGGCGCAGAGTTGCTAAATTCCTTTCGAGTTCTCTCGTCGAGAGACTCACTCTTTCAGCCAGGGGTGTCATCTCGAGACCGCCGGTTTCGCTTAAGGCCGTGATGATATTCTGCTGAGTTGAAGTCAGGTTGATTTCACTCTCCGGGCATGATTTAGCGTGATGAACCGCCCAGGGGTCGCATATTTTGGTTGGGGAGAGAACATCCATGTAGCAATCTTCGCAGAGCGTCTGGCTGTTGCAGATCTCCTCATCACCGGGCTCGATGGTTTCTCCGCATCTATCACAATTCATTGCGATTTCCTTATGTTTTTAAGCGTTTAGTTGGCCTTTTAATATTCATGTGCTTGAAATTAAGTTACAATTGTGGTTCAGAAATTCAGGTTGGCAGGAAAATTTTTGAGAGCGGTGACTCCTTATATTTTTCATAACGCAGTTGCACCATATCGTGAGCCGGTGAGAGATCGGCCTCGATCGCGTTCTCAGGACACCAGCGCATACAGTTGAAACAGAGGATACAGTGTTCAGCATAAGTCGGATAAGGGGTCAGGGTCAGAGCCGCGACCGGGCATTTATCAGCGCAGACACCGCACTGATTGCAGAGATCCCGGTTGACTTTGCGCGGTGGTAGAAACTTGCGTGCAAGTTCCAGGTTCTGCTGCTTCATCTCCGCAGTTACAGTTGCAGACTGATAGCTGAGAATCTGTTCCGGCAGCAATTTAGGGTCAGGTTTTTGCAGGTTGTTTTCAATGTTGCTTACCAGATTTTTAATCAAATCATCATCCTCATAGTCGGGATGACCTTTGCCCGCTGGATTTTCCACCTCCCACATCAGAGAGTGAACTGCGACGACGCGGGCCGCGCCAATTAATTTATAGCCTTGTTGCATAAGCGCTGTGCCCATTTCGGCCAGGGCGATGCCACTGGTGGCCGCGCCCCAGGTGACAAAAGGAACCGCGTAAGCTAAAGATTTTGCCGGCAGTCTGCCAATCAGATCCATAATCAATGGCAGGGCGTGGGAGGAGTAGACCGGAGAACCGATGAACAGGCATATTTCCTGATCACTATCTTTGATTTCGCGTATGACTTCAGCAAGTTTTCCCTTGTTTTTACCGAGTTCGCAGACCGTTATCTGGCGGTCGAAATTGTCTAGTGTTTTTTCAATAACTTCAGCAACATGCCGGGTCGTGCCGGCTGGAGAACAATAGAAGATAAAGGCTTTGTACATAATTAATCCTCAGCGATGATATTTTTTGAGATTATTTAATGTCTGATCTTGATCTATGGGTCGCATGTAAGTGAGTTGTTGTCAAGTTTTTTCTGTTGCCGGGTTTTTTTACAGGTTAACCGGTTTTGTCTGTGAATATAAACCGGTAACTGGAAATATTTATAGGGAAATTTACAAGAGCTGTAACTTCAGTTTTTATGCGCTATAAAAATATTATTTTTATCTTGTATTATTTTTTAACATATGATAGAGGCCAGAAAAGTTCAGTTGTTGAGTATATCAAATCTGTGAGCAGGATAAGGGAGATGTTAAAATGGCTAAAGTGTTGATCGTTTATTTCAGTCGTACCGGAAATACCGAAAAAATGGCTCAGTATATTGCGGAAGGAGTTCGTTTTGCCGGATCCGAAGTTGAGTTGAAGAAAGTCAGTAAGGTTAAGAGCGAAGATGATCTTAACGGTTATGATGCCTATATCTTCGGTTGTCCGACTTATCATCGGGAGATGACCCAGAATTTCAAAACCTTCTTTTTCCTGGCGGAAAAGGCTGCCTTGGCTGGTAAAGCCGCTGGAGCTTTTGGTTCTTATACCCATTCCGGCGATGCTCCCAAGGTTATTGCCGATACAATGGAATTTGTCCTGAAGATGAAAATGGTCAACCTGGGATCTTTTAACGCCCTTGAAGGCAAGCTCCAGAAAGATGACGCTGAAATTGTTAAAGCTTGTCAGGACTACGGAAAGGCGGTTGCCGAGACCGTTTGATGCTGAGTAATATCTTATGGGTGTCTTGAAAAATTGCCTTTTTCCGAGGTACCCTTTTATGTTAGAAAAGGTCACAGCTTAATCATTAAGCTGTGACCTTTTTTCTTAACAGCAGTCTTCATTCAGGAATGTTGGGTATTTTGGTAATCTCTCCCTTATGATTTCGTAATGTGTATTCCTGCTCAATTTTTTCTCCATTTTCCTTCTTGACAAAAGCAATCGAGTTTGACCCAATTACAAAAACTACTCTACGGCTATGCAAAGCCCTGCTCTTTATGTTTCGTTGCAATGGTCTCAGCCAGATTCTCAAGGGCTTTGAAATCAGCCGCTTTCGGCGAGCCTTTGATAAGCACCGGATCAAGCACTTCCACCTTAAGATTAGGAATCAATCCGGCCAAGGTTTCGACCGTCTTTCCTCCCCACCCGTAGGAGCCGACAATGGATAAAAATTTGGTTTTGGGACGTAATGCGTTAGCGAGAAAAGTTGCATAAACAGCGCTGGGGTGCGGACCACCAAGTACTGTTGGTGTACCCACAACAATGGTTCCGGCATCAAC
>JAGGTT010000279.1 GCA_021163565.1 Candidatus Tharpella sp. | reverse complement strand
GGGGGCAGACCGATATCCAGAAACTTACGGATGATTTTGTGAAACAGATCGATGATATAATTATCGATAAAGAGAAAGAGGTTATGTCAATCTGATTATCGATTGATCTAAGCCGTCTATAGATGAGTTTTCAATTGGTCGCTCTTTGCTAGGCGACTAAATAAAAGCCGTGACTAGAGTTGCTTTGATTATAATATTTCTGTAGTCGTGGAACCTAAAAATGGAGGGAATGATGTACGTAATAAATGATGAATGTGTTGGCTGTGGAACTTGTGCGGAAGAGTGCCCGGAAGATGCAATCAGTGAAGCTGGTGATGTTTATGTTATTGACCAGGAAAAATGTGTTGAATGTGGTGCATGTGTTGAGGTATGTCCTACCGAAGCAATTGATGAAAAGTAATATTTCTGATAAACCTGTTGTCGGGTAATTAGCCAATAAAAAGGGCTGTCTTTATGACAGCCCTTTTTTTATGACGAAATATTGGTTTCAAGTTCGAGGATGTTATTTTTTTAAGTTGACTTTTCCCCGCAGGAAACGTAAATATCTTCACTCTTAACCTGGTCTGTAATATTTAAGGTGATATATGTTTGGTATCGGAATTACTGAAATAATTATTATTCTGGTGGTCGCCCTGTTGGTGGTTGGACCCAAGAAACTTCCCGAACTGGCAAAAACTTTAGGGAAGACTATGGCTGAATTCAGAAAGACAGCCGATGATATCAAAGAAAGCATCTATCAGGATGAGAGTACCGTTGAAGCAGATAGTAAACGGGCGGAGGAATTGCGTAAAACAAGTAAAATATCCTATCCGGTTGACCCAGTTGATGACGATGAGAGTCAAACTCCTAAAGAGTTAAAACCAGTGTCTAAGAACGGGGAATCTGTGGTCAAGAGTTCTGACAGCGACCGGCAAGAAGAATCTGTGTCATGAGTTCGAACAAGGCCGACAATTCAACCAACCCGGATCGCGAAATGCAGCTGACTGATCATCTGGAAGAGTTGCGCCGGCGCCTGATAGTCGTCTCTGTAGCCATTGCCGTAAGCACGCTTGGATCATACTATTTTTCCGAGGATCTTTTCCGGATTCTCATGGCTCCTCTGCTCGTCGCTATGCCGTCTGATGGCGGCTTGATATTCACCGGTTTGACAGAGACCTTTTTTACCTATCTCAAAATTTCTCTGCTGGCCGGTTTTTTTATCGCTTCACCAGTGGTCATCTTTCAGATCTGGCGATTTTCAGCTCCGGGACTCTATGCCCGCGAAAAACGTTATGTCTTTCCTTTTGTCTTTTCGGCTACACTCTTCTTTGTCGGCGGAGCCCTGTTCGGTTATTTTGTTGTTTTTCCGTTTGGTTTTAAGTTTTTCATGGGTTTTGCCACTGATTTTATCCGACCTATGCCATCGGTTAAAGAGTATTTTTCATTCGCAGTGCGGATGTTGTTCGCTTTCGGGGTTGTTTTTGAACTTCCCGTAGTTACGGCTTTTCTGGCTTTGTTCGGGCTTATTCGGGCTCAGACCCTGGCCAGTAAACGAAAATATGCGGTTTTGGGTGCCTTTGTTGTCGCTGCAGTCTTGACCCCGCCCGATATCATCAGCCAGTTAATGATGGCCGGGCCGATCATAATTCTTTATGAGTTGAGTATCATTGTTGCACGTATATGCGGCCGGAAAAAGGTTGAAAAGGTTGAAGAGGATTAAGGGAGAGGCTTTCATTAATGAATGTTCTGACACTCTATGATGGTATGCCCAAAGCCCGGCAACTGAAGCAGGTTTTGGAGGATATGCATGATGGTGCCCTGGCAATAATTCCCACCGACACCAACTACGCCGCAGTCTGTTCTTTAGAGAGTAAAAAAGGGATCAGAGAACTCTACAATCTCAATAGCGGCCGACATGAGAAGAGAATGACCCTTTTCTGTGCTGACCTGAAAAATATCAGTCTTTATGCAAGCGTTAATAATCCAGCCTATCGTTTAATGAAAAGCTTGATTCCCGGACCTTACACCTTTATCCTGCCAGCTTCAAAAATGGTTCCAAAAATGGTTTTGACAAAACGGCGTACTGTAGGTATCAGGACTCCGGATAATCCTGCCTGTCTGATTCTTCCTTTAAAACTCAACACGGCATTGCTCGCAGTCAGCGTCAAAGATTTTGCGATTCGAGGTCAGGATTCGGTTAGTTCGCTGGAGAATTCACTGCAGAATCAGATCAGTTATCTTTTTGATGCCGGAAATATTGATTCTGAATCATCAACTATCATTGATATGACTGGAAGTGAGAGTGAGGTAGTCAGAATGGGAAAAGGTAAATTGTAAAAGATCTGTCGCGGTTGGCTTGTCTCCGGTCGGCAATTTACTGCTGATGTCATAAGGGCCGGCGAGTCGGGATAGATATTTACCGACTGCAGGTTTTTTGTCGGACAATGTTGTAATAGAATACGAAATTAGCAAAAATTGTGAAAAATAATTGAAAATGTTTGACGTAAGTCAGGATGATTTGTTAAGTAGTGAATTGCGGTTGAAATAAGTTAGGTGAGTGCCATAGGGTTTCTTGCTCGCTAGCCTTTTTCGACAATCACCCTTTATTAATGTTTGCTTTAAGGATTTATAAGATTATGAACAGAATTATTAAGGTGCTTGTGGTATTGGTTGTCCTTTCCGGTTGTGCTGCGCTGGTTGCGGCAAGTTACTATTTTGGTCCGGTGATTGATGCCAACCAGAGGGGAGTAGTGATGACCGGTGATGCCGATGCCGGTGAGAATCTTAAAGTCCTGGCTCCCGGTAAACATTACTGGTTTATCTCCGGATATAATCCGATTACGTCCACTCTGGCAACAGTTGAAATTAGTGAGAAAGAGCTTGATTTGTCAGCTTCATTAGCTCCTGAGGTTTCCGGAATTGAACTCGAGACCAAAGATGGTGATACGGTAATTGCTGAATTTGCAGCCTGGTACCGTATAATTCCGGAGCAGGCCGGACTCTATCTGGTGGCATTAGGTGACAGTAATGTTAATAAAATGGTCAATGAAATTACTGTCGCCACAGCCCAGGACGAGAGTG
>JAGGTT010000183.1 GCA_021163565.1 Candidatus Tharpella sp. | reverse complement strand
CTGAAACCGCCGCGGCAACATCCGGATCGGATGGCAGTTCTGAACTGACCCGCCACTCACGTTTAAGCATTGGCCAAAACCCACTCCCAGGTTCGCTGCAGTCCGGTTTTCAAATCGACTTGCGGCTGCCAGTCAAGATACTTTAAAGCTAAGCCACAATCAAGAAAGTTTACCGGGCTGTCACAGGAACGAGCCTCCTTATAGACAACCGGCACCGTCCGGCCGCTGACCTCCAGCAACAGACTGACTAAATCATTAAGGCTCAGAGACTTGCCCCGGCCAATATTAAAGAGTTTGACCGGAAGAGTTCGGATACAAGCTTTGAGAACAGCCTGAACCAGATCCGCGATGTAAAGATAATCCCGGGCGACACTCCCGTCACCCCAGATCTCAATTGGCTGCCGGTTTTTAATCCGGCCGGAAAAAACCGCGACGGCACCCTGCATGCCACTGATTTTCTGGCGCTCACCATAAGGATTGGCGATCCGCAGAATTGTGTAGTCAAGACCGTGGAGCTGATGAAAAAGTTTAAGATATTTTTCCGTGGTTAACTTGATTATACCGTATGAAGAGATGGGTTCCGTTGGACTGGTCTCGGAAATCGGCAGAGCTGTTACCGGGCCGTAAACCTGGCCGCCGGAGGAGGCAAAAACCACTTTTTTAACCCCTCTCGCCACTGCCAGCTCGAGCAAACTTACCGTACTTTTCAGGTTTGTTTCGATATCATAGAGAGGATTCAGATTGGATGTGGCCGGCAGAACTGTACCGACCAGATGAATTACTATATCAATATTATCCAGAACTCCGGCGAGATCGTCCACTCTGGTAAAATCACCGAGACGCAGATCAATCCGGTTAAGCACCCGACCGAGATTGCCAAAATCACAATCTCGGCGTTCAAAAACCCGGACCCTGTGGCCTGCGGCCAGCAGAGCATCAACTACATGCGAACCGATAAAACCGGCGCCACCCAAAACCAGATAGTTCATTTCATGATATCTTCATAAAAGATTCTATACTCATGGTCAAGACCTG
The DNA here is from genome assembly GCA_021163565.1 of Candidatus Tharpella sp. GTDB lineage: Bacteria > Desulfobacterota > Anaeroferrophillalia > Anaeroferrophillales > Tharpellaceae > Tharpella. Next base: position 4,498 of record JAGGTT010000183.1, on the reverse strand, counting down.
TCAGGGAGAAATACTCGAGTATACGACGCCGGGCCGCAAGTGCCATCGCTTGCCGCCGCTGATCATCCAGGAGTTCTTTAATTGCCGCCAGATAGGTTTCGGGATCTCCCCGGTCAGTAACCAGATAACCGCAATCAGAGGTTACCAGCTCCGCACAGCCCCCGACATCGGCCACCACCGGCACGACCGCCATCGCCATCGCCTGGTAGAGAACCATCGGCACTCCTTCCCAGTCTGAAGTTAAAAGCAGGATATCAGCAATCAGGTACCAGTCAACCATTGATTCTAAAGGCTGCTCCCCATAAAACCGAACCTGATCCGCTAGGCCCTGTTCCCGCAACCCGTCAAGGAATTCCTTCTTTTGTGACTCAAGGTTGGCGTCACCGATAATATGCATCATAAACGGAATCCCCTGACTCCGCAAAGCGGCCGCAATTTCAATCAGCCGCAAAGGCTGCTTCTGACGATCCAAGCGCCCGATAAAGAGCAGATTTAAGCCCAGCTCCTGCCGACAGGCAGCAATCTCTGCCCGGGGCCGGCGGCCTTCAGGGTTGTAGAAACTACCATCCACGCAGCCATGAATCACCTTGAATTTAGATCTCTCTATATAGGGGTAGAACTGCACAATCTCCTCACCCAGCCGGGAGTACTCAAGATTGTAGCGATTAATCAGGTGATCGTAGCGCGGCGGCATGGCAAAGGCATAACCGGCAGGCTGACCTTCCGGGGAATAATCAAAACAGTGAAACTGGGCCACCACTTTAAGTTCGGGGAATCTTTCTTTCAATTCCGGTAGAGCGTTAAAAGCGATCTCGCTGTTCATAATGTGCAGAATGTCAATCTTCTGCAAAGCGATAAATTCCAACAGAAATACCGTCATTGCCGCCTGATCCCGACACCCCAGCTCAGGCAGATTATAGATTCCCTGTGCGGCCTCAGCTATCCTGGGCAGCCAGTTATGATCGCGAAAAATAGTGGTCGCAAAAAATTTATCACACCAGCTCGAGTTAAGCTGACAAAACCAGTCAACCGTCATCGTATCCGCCCCGCCGGTGATTAACCAGGGAGCAACATAGAGAATTCTTAACTTGTCACTGTGATTACTGAAGTCTGCGGCCGGGGTTTGCAGAATCTCATCAACATCTATTTCCCGTAATTTATAGGCCCCCTGTAGATAGTTATAAAAATAATCATCTTTACCCTGCAGATGGTACGCTTTGGGCAGATAAACCTGCAGGCCGGCCTTTTTATTATAGCGAAAGAAAGATTGCCAGCGTTGATCAATGGTGACTATTAAAGGATTTTTGGGATCTTCTGAGCGGGCCATGAGCCGGATAAACAGGGATTCCGGTAGCTGAGAAACCTGCGTCAGATCAAGCCAGAGTGCATTTTTTTTCACATTGTCAGATCCCGGCAGCAGATTCGACAAAGCCGGTGTCACCCGCCAGTATTGCCGAATCTGACGAAGAAGCTTACGCTCATGCTTGACAAAATATGTCCGATGTAGATCCAGGATTCTCTCTTTTTCGGAAACATCACTAACCATACCGTTTACGACCGGATCCAGTTCACAAACAAGACCGCGTGCAACCCGGACAGGGAGCAAACGCCCGACACTACCGAACCGAAGCAGCTTGAGATAGAACTCCCAAGCAGCATAACCGGAACTTAAAGTCTCATCATAACCCTCTACTTCAAGCCCGGCCAACCGGGGAAAAATAAGTGCACGATAACGGTTTTCATACAGAGAGGCCACCGGATCCATAAGCTCCGGGATCACTTCAGCTGAGATCTCCGGCCGGTTCTCTCTCAGCATAAAAAAGTGCGGCGGTGACGCTTCCAGTGACAGCAGAGACTCTTCGAGAAAAGTCGGCAGCAACACATCACCGCTCCGCAAAGAGACAATGTACTTACCTGCAGCCGTAGCCAGAGCCTGATTGAAAAGCCCGACCGAAGAGGTAAGCTCAGTTACAAGAACCCTCCAGCCAGGACGTTCATCCCGGTCAATCTCAGCGGTAAGTTTTTGCGCAAGTTCATGATTACCGCCGCTCACCAGAAAAATAACCGAAAACTTCGACCAGGTCTGCTCTCTGAGTGATGTATAGAGAGCCGTCAGCGGATCACCGCTAGCATCACAATCAACCACCAGTGTCAACAGCGGATTCTCACCATAATTCTGCTGACGATAACTATGAGAATCAAATAAACGTACAGCATAAGAATTGATTTTTTTCTTAAACTTTTTCCCAAAAATCCGACTCGCCGACCCCGGAGATTTTATCTGCAAACGCCAGCGCCGGACACGCTCCCGCCAGGCTGACGGCAGCACAATTCGCAACAGCTCCCGTATCTGCCAGCCGATCTGCCGCCCGTGCAGTAAGCCGCTAAGCGCTTCAAACAAACGAAAACGCTTGGAATTGATAACTATCTCATACTGCAGCGAGATTTCACGTTGCAGATATTCAACGCGGGCAATTTTCTGATCACGCTGCCACAACTGTTCAACCTGATTCCGGTTATCAAGCTCCAGGCCGGTTTTAAGCTCCTGTAAAGTCCCGACCTCTTCGAGATGGAAAGTCAAAGCCTCCTGCAGGGTTCCGATATATTGATGCTCTTCCAAACTCTGTCGACAACTTACCAGTAAAACCTTCAACTCCGGTGTTGCAATACCCTGCAAGCCTCTGAAGCCCTGGTTATGCCGGCGAAAATATAACATCGCAAACAGTACCGCTTCCAGATTCAAACGATAGTAATCAACCAGTAACTTGACCAGAACCGGAAAATCCCACTGCTGTACCAGCCGGCCCTCTTCCAGGGCTGCGGCCAGAACCAGAGATACTTCCAGTAAAAAATCAACCTGTTTACTAAGTTCCTGATCTCTCTCTTTGAGCGTATTACCCGCATGTTGACGATAAGCCAGAAGTTCCCGGTCGCAATAGTAAGCCTTGAATTTAACCAGTGTCCGCAGGAGAAAATCGAGGTCATTGACATAACGCAAATCCCGGAAAGCGCCGATTTCAGTTAACAGCCGCCGCCGGAAAAAAAAGTTTGACGAGGCACAGAGAAAATTATCCCGCAAAAGGCTGAGCAACAGATCTCCGCCATTATGGTAATCAAGTTCGGCCTGCCGTAACCATTGACATTCCGGCTCCTCTGCAACCAGAGCCTGACCATCCTGATCAATCAATTGAACCCGGGAGAAGGCCATCATATATTCGGGGTGAGATTCAAGACAGGCCGTAAAATGAGCCAGACGTTCAGCACAAAAAAGATCGTCTGAATTGAGAATGGCAATATATTTACCGAGACTAAGCTCCAAGCCGCGATTTATCGCAGCCGAAGTTCCCCGATTTTCCTGAACAATCAACCGAATCCGGAAATCATCACAGGCCGCGACCAGAGCCGCGGTTTTATCCGTTGAACCATCATCAATGACAATGACTTCCAGATCATGCAGCGATTGATTCAAAACGCTGGTCAGGGTTTCACAAATCCAGCGTTCATGATTATAAGCGGGAATAACGACACTGACTAACGGCCGCTCATTTTTATTGTCTGAAGTCATGGTTTCAAGGCCATTTTATCCCTGTAGCTTACAAGACTTTCTGCAAGGCAGACATTACATTTTCAAAATTATAGTCTGCGGCCACTTTTGCATGCCCCAATTTGCCAGCCGCCTGCCAATGCTGCCGCTCTTTATACATCCGCAGGATGGCAACGGTAAAATTATCAGCATTCTGAAAGTTATCCTGAGCCACCAGTTTATACAGTTTTTCCTGCTCTAAATCAAGAATGGAACCAAACGGGTTGGCAACAACCAAGCCGATATCCTCATTCTCGATAACATCCCTGGAGGCCCCGACATCAGAGAGAATCAGCGGCAGGCTGTAGTACATGGCTTCGGTCATGGCCAGACTCCAGCCTTCGTAGAAAGAGGGCAGAATGAAACAATCGGCAATTCTGTAATAGTTCCAGATATCCTCGGAAAAATCCTGCAGTAAAACAGTCTCCTGCAAGCCCATTTCCGTCAGCAGATTTTTAATCTCCTGGTAATAGCCGCCATTAAAAATATTGCCGACGCATAGCAGCTTGATCTGTGGATACCCCTTTTTCAGGTCGGCCATCACCTGAAAAAGAAGTTTATGGGCTTTGATCTCATGAAAACTGGCAACATTGAGCATGATAAAATCCTCTTCCGCAAAACCCAGATCGGTCCGGGAGAATTTCAACTGCCGCCGCAGATTACCTTTATGTTTATTCACATCAATACCATTCGGCACCACCTGAATCTTACGAAACGGTATCTGAAAGTGCCGATTTGTATAAGCGGCGACATTTTTTGATACTGCAATAAACAGATCGATATAAATACTGTTTTTTGTAAAATTAAACTTTTCAATTTCCCCGAACCAGCAATAGGTATTGTGAATATAGGCGACAATCCTGATCCCAAACTCTTTTTTTGCCAACTTAAGCCCGAAAGTTCCATGATGATGGT
>JAGGTT010000213.1 GCA_021163565.1 Candidatus Tharpella sp. | reverse complement strand
TTTAAATATAGTGCAAAAGTTTCGCGAAACTAAACTGTTCAAAGAGGCCCGGCAAAAATCAGGAATAAAGCTCTTACCCATGCAGTCTCTGATCCGGCAGCCGGCGCCCGCCACTTTCAAACCAGTCGCTTCAGATCCGCAACAACTGGCGGTGCTGATTTACTCCGGCGGAACTACCGGAGTCTCTAAAGGAATTATGCTTTCCCATTACAGTATCGTTGCCAATGCGCATCAGATTGTTTCCTGGGGCGGACTTACTGAAAAAGACAGCATTTTGTCCGTGCTGCCTCTATTCCACGGTTTCGGTATGAGTGTCTGTATGAATTCATCAGTTATGGCGGGCATGGAGATTATCCTGCTGCCTAAATTTGACGCCCGCGACATGGCTGAAACTATTAATAAATATCGCCCCTCTCTAGCGGCGGCCGTACCTACCATTCTAGTGGCCCTCTCAAATTTAAGCAACATTGACAAGTACGACTTTACCAGTTTAAAAGCTGTCTGGGTCGGGGCCGCAGCCTTGACCGATGGCATCAAAAACAATTTTGAGAAGAAAACCGGAGGCCGGTCGATCGAAGGTTACGGATTGACCGAAGCGGTAACCGCGATTATGGCAAATCCTTATCAAGGAAAACATAAAGTCGGCAGCATCGGCCTGCCGTTCGCCGATGTTACAGCCCGGATTATCTCTTTAGATGGAAACCATGAACTACCTCCAGGTGAACCGGGTGAAATAGCCTTAAAAACCCCGACCATGATGATGGGTTACTACAATCGACCCGAAGCAACAGATGAGACTATCATTGACGGTTGGTTGCATACAGGCGATATAGGCCATATGGATGAAGATGGTTATTTCTATATCACCGATCGCAAAAAAGATCTGATTATCGTCGGCGGCTTCAACGTCTTTCCCCGGGAAATTGACGAGTTACTTTATCTGCATTCCAAAGTCAAAGAGGGTATCTCGGTCGGTATTCCTGATGACTATAAAGGTGAACGCATCAAGGTTTATATTGTTCTGGAAGCCGGCCAAAAGGCCACCGCGGACGAATTCGATCAATATTTCAGAAAACATTTGACCCCGTACAAAGTGCCATCGGAAGTTGAATTCCGCTCAGAACTGCCCAAAAGTGCCATCGGCAAGATCATGCGGCGGACCCTGCGTGACGAAGAGTTTGCAAAGCTAAAAGGCAAAGACGCTTAAAACCGAAATTGATAAATACGAGATAAAATTATGAGTCTGACTATTCTAACCCGAAAAGAAGTTATTAAAGATATCAAAGACCGGGGGGGCTCCGTGGCGGCCGTGCTGCCGATCCACTATCCTCGCGCCCTGCTCCGGACTTTCGATATTTATCCGATAGAAGTTTGGGGGCCGCCAAAAGTTGATGTGAGCTTAGGCGGCGCACATCTGCAGGCCTATGTCTGTTCCATTGTCCATAATGCTCTTTCATTTTTGAAAAAAGGCGGCTTGGATGTCGCCGACCTGGTTCTGATTCCCCATACCTGTGATTCACTTCAGGGGCTGGCCAGCATTCTCATGGATTTAATCCAACCGAAACAGACAATCATTCCTCTCTATCTCCCGCGAGATAAGCGGGAAGAGGATGTGGTTTTTCTGACTGAAGAACTACGCTCTCTGGCTACTCGTTTTTCTGATCAAACCGGGAAACATCCAAGCAATGAAGATTTTCTGGCCGCGATTAAGCGAGAAGAGAGAAGTGATTTACTCCTGGCCAAGCTCTACCAAACCCGCCAGAAAACAGGTTTAGGCAATCTGGATTTTTATCGCCTGCTGCGTTCCCGGGAATATCTGCCGGCGGAAGATTTTTCCAAACTGGCCGAGGAAACCCTGAAAACTACTTCAGAACCGCGGCCGGGCATTCCCGTAATCATTTCCGGCATTCTTCCTGAACCCATGGAAGTCTTGAGTATGATCGATGAAATGAACGGTCAGGTGGTGGCTGACGATTTAGCCTGCTGTGGTCGCCGGCTCTACAAACCCGGAACCAGCACCGATCCTTTTCGGCGCATGGCTGAATCTATCCTCACGGCCCCGCCCGACCCGACCCGGGGCAATTCGATTGCCGAACGAATTGAATATCTGACTGAAATGGCACAAAACAGCGGGGCTAAAGGAATTATTTTTTATGAAGTTAAATTCTGCGAGCCTGAACTTTTTGATCTGCCCAATCTTCGGGCCGGCCTTAAAGAAAAAGGGCTGGCTTCAATTATCATCGAGGTCGACATCAGTAATCCTTTGCCGCGTCAGGTAGCTACCCGGATTGGTGCATTTCTGGAAATGCTGACATCGCACCCCAAGGACACTTCCTGCGGGGCGTAAAAAAAATTGACCCTCAAATATCAGGAGATTTACGGCTGTGGGAATGACTGATTCATTAAAATATTACTGGAATGTAAAAGTTGTAGGACAACCCTTTCTCCACTGGCAGCGATTACAGGCGGAACGGCATCCCCGGATTCCGTCAAGCTGGCGCACTGATATTCTATCGCCGCCACTGCGGATTGGGGCTAAAACCAAGGAGCTTATCTCCCGCCACTATCTCGAAGGACGCTATGCCAGCGGCCATCGTCCGGTCGCCTGGGTAACCTCTGGGGGGCCGGTCGAGATTCTGCAGGCGTTAGGATTTTATGTACTTTACCCGGAAAATCACGGCGCTCTCTGCGGCGTGAGAAAGGCGGTTGTCGATATCTCCAGTGAAGCGGAGAATGCCGGTTATTCGACCGATATCTGCTCTTACGCACGCACCGATATCGGCTCAATGCTCTCCGGCAAAACCCCGGTCGGGCGCCTGCCTAAACCCGATCTACTGCTGGCATGCACCAATATCTGCCAGACCGTACTTCATTGGTACCGGGTGCTGGCAGAACATTTCAAGGTTCCTCTGATTTTAATTGATACCCCTTTTGTCTACACCGAAGCCTCCGACCACGCCTTAGAGTATGTAAAAAAACAGCTCGAAAATTCGATTCCGATTTCAGAACAGGTTGCCGGCCGCACGCTTGACTATCGCCGTTTGCAGGAGATAATCCAACTAAGCAAAGACGCGGCTGAACTATGGCTTGAAATCATCGGCCGCGGCCGCCACCATCCGGCCCCGATTTCGGTTTTTGATCAATTTATCCACATGGCCCCGATC
>JAGGTT010000282.1 GCA_021163565.1 Candidatus Tharpella sp. | reverse complement strand
ACATTAAGGCATCCGGCAACCAGACCGACCATGAAAAGTAATATATATTGAGCCATGAATTAGTGACAATTATTTAAGCTGTTTTGATAACTTAACTTGCGAATTTATTCCGCGTTAAGCAATTATAGATATTCTGATCTACTTACTATTGCTATTACTTGATGTCAATCTTATCTCTCTTATGAAACTCAAGTGGCCTTATGAAGGCCGGATTCCTTGATTTTAGCGTGCGAACTCTGCGGGCGCGGTTTTCGAGTTGTAGTTAGGCCGCAAAACTGTTAAAATGAACCTGATAATAACTGAGGTGACGGTACGACACTTAAGTTTAAGCAACTTTCTCTCTTCTTTAGGTTCTGTAAATAATTTGTTTGCGGACTTTAGTCCGCGCAGGATTTCACAACTTATCCCTGATTTCTGAGCCCTATGACCCGAGATACCATTTTCCAGGATGGAAACAGTCCTGATGAATTTATCTTTAACCGGCAGGTTGTCGAGGTTTTTGACGACATGCTGGAGCGTTCCATTCCCTGTTACCATCAGACAACCGGAATGATCTGCACCCTGCTGCAGCATTTCTGCCGTCCGGGTGATATGGTATACGACCTCGGTTGCTCAACCGGCACGACCCTGCTTGAACTGGCGCGGCAACTCTCCGAAATGAACCTTTCATTTATCGGTCTTGACAGTTCAGAGGCGATGATTGACCGGGCGGAAATCAAGGCCAGAATGCTTTCCCGGAAGCAGGACGTTAGTTTCCAGGAGATCGATATTATTGATGCCGATCTTAATCAGTGCGGTGCGGTTCTACTCAACTATACTTTGCAGTTTATACGGCCGCCGGTAAGGCGGCAATTCTTAAAAAAAATCTATAACTCCTTAAAACCGGGCGGCATCCTCATTATCTGTGAAAAGGTTATTTCCCATCGACCGGTAATCAACCGGGCCTATATTGACCTCTATCTCAATTTTAAGCGCAACCAGGGTTATTCTGAAACCGAAATCGCCAAAAAAAGGGAAGCTCTGGAGAATGTTCTGGTGCCTTTTTCCATCCACGAAAATCTTGATCTGCTCAAAGAGAGCGGCTTTTCTGAAACCGAATCTTTTTTTCAGTGGTTTAACTTCGTCTCATTTCTCTCAGTGAAAAGATAGCCATGCAAGACTACTTTGAATTCCTGCCTGATGCCGACCATGAACAGATTCTGGTATTGCGCAAGGCCTATCTTAAAAAATTAGAGAGTGATAAAAAAGGGGTTGTCGCTCATCGTCTTCCTTTTGAATCAGTCTGCCATCTTAGAGCCTCTTTGCTTGATTTTGAAGGTGAAGTTGTAACCATCGGTCAGCGGGAAGATCTCAGCCGCCAGGAGTTTGACCTGGTCGATAAAGTGATGCGCGGTTTTATCCCGTGGCGCAAAGGACCTTTCAAAGTTTTCGGGATTGATATCGATGCTGAATGGCGCAGCTGGAGAAAGTGGGATCGGGTCTTACCTTTCCTGCCAGATTTGCAGGATAAGGTAGTGGCTGATATCGGCGCAAGTAATGGCTATTACATGTTTCGGATGGTGCCGCAGCAACCAAAAGCGGTTATCGGTTTTGAACCCTATCTCCAGCACTATTTTACTTTTTGCACATTGAATAGCTTTGCCGGGCTCACAAATCTCCATATGGAATTGCTGGGGGTTGAACATCTAAGCCTGTTCGCCAACTCTTTCGACGTGGTTTTTCTCATGGGCATCCTCTACCATCGGATATCTCCCTTAGAGTCCTTGAAAGAGGTAAAAAAAAGCATGAAAAAGGGTGGTACTCTTATTGTTGAGTCGCAGGCGATACCGGGTGAAGAACCGGTGGCGCTTTTTCCTGAGCGCCGTTACGCGAAAGCTCCGGGAACCTATTTTGTTCCGACTGCGGCATGTCTGAAAAACTGGATGCTGCGAGCCGGTTTTGTCGATGTCGAGATATTCTGCTCTCATCCGATGAGCAGCAAAGAACAGCGCCGAACCGAATGGATGACCTTTGAATCTTATGATGATTTCGTTAATCCGAACAACCCGTCACTGACGGTCGAAGGTTATCCCGCCCCATTAAGAGTTTTTTTAAGAGGAATTGCCGGATAATTGAGATTTTTACTTGGCCATCAAGGATTGAAATGAACAGAACTGAATCTCTATTGAATGAACTCGACGAGAAAGTAGCGAAATACCTTCTTGTTTCCAGAAATTGCGCTCAAACAAGTTTCGTCTCCCTGCAAGCCCAGTTTGGTCTCGAAGGCGGTGCCGTTCTCAAGGCACTCACACCCTTTCCCGGCATCGCCTTAAGAGGTGAAACCTGTGGAGCTGTTGTGGGCAGCCTGATGGCTTTAGGATTGGTATTCGGACGTGAAGAGCTGGATGATCAAGCCGGTTTTGCCGCATCATTAGTTCGGGCGAGAGAGTTTTGCCATAGATTTGAAAAGGAGTTGGGCAGCACCATGTGTTGTGAAATTATTGATGCAGAATTTGGCAAAAAGTACGATCTTTCAGATCCGGTGCAGCTTGCGGAGTGGCAAGCTGCCGGTTCTCTTGACAAGTGCACCGCAGTAGTCCAAAAAGCAACTCGAATTGCGGCGGAAATTATCATTTCAAAAGAGAAACTCCAATCCTAATCTGACCGGTTTTTCGATAAGAACTTATTTATGATGAAGCTTAAGCTTGCTGATTGGTAGGTAAGTTGAGATTGGCAAGGGCAACCTTTTTACAATCAGGGTGATATATTTTAGTCCCAGCTCTTAAATCTTGTTCATCACTTGCGAGTGATATTAAATTCCATAGGCTTTGTCATGAGGACCTAACAGGACAAATTTAATTGTTTGATCAGGTGTATCCTGGCATTCTGAACAAGCAACGACAACATCATCTCCCTTTTT
>JAGGTT010000255.1 GCA_021163565.1 Candidatus Tharpella sp. | reverse complement strand
GGATCATTGAGAGAGTCAACCGGCTTAAAGCCTTCTTTTATAAAATTTTTCATTCTCCGTGAACCTCCACTTTGTCTTTAGATTCCTTATCTCCCTTGCCCCCTTTTGCCAGGAGGTGAAATCCCATAAACAGGGCCGGCCAGATACCTAAGACCATGGGTACGATGCCCAGAAAACTCTTGGTGTTGTCTAATATCGGATGGTGCTGCAGGGTTGTGTTGAAGCCCGCTTGATCGAAAGGAACGCTGGAGAGATACATCCAGGATGTACCACCAACCTCGGTTTCGCCGTAGACATGATCAACATACTTGTCGTGGTTCGACCGAATTCGCTCATGCGCAGTTTTTACGAGGGTCTTGCGGTGGCCGAAAGTCAGGGCCTCCTGGGGACACGCCTCGACACAGGCTGGCGGTTTCCCTTTAGTTAGACGGTTATCGTAGCAGAAGTTACATTTTATTATCTGAGGATGTAAAGCACTGTCATAGGTGTATGCCGGCATATTGAAGGGGCAGGCAACCATACACATTCTGCAGCCAACACAGAGATCTGCGTTATAGATGACCGCGCCCTCTTTTGTTTTCGTGTAAGCGTTAACAAAGCATGAGGTCAGACAGGCTGGTTCACTGCAATGGAAGCACTGGAGTTTCCGGTAGACCGGTGCTCCCTGAGCTTTTGTATCATAGCGGTTGACAACCGTGTAGGCCTTTTCAGTAGTTCGGCGTTTCTGTTTGCCCTCGTGAAATACCTGATCGAAAACCGAGAAGTCGTCAAAGGGAAGTTCCGGTTCCGGCAGGCCATGTTCCTTATTGCACGCTGCTTCGCAGGTACGACAGCCAATGCAGCGGGTAAGATCTACCAATACCCCCATACTCTCCGGGTAACCTTCGAACTCCTTCATTGCAAAACTTTTAGTGGAGGACATCGCTGCAGCGGCGCTGCCGCCAGCGACGACGGTCGATTTGAGAAATTTTCTCCGGCTTATACCACTCATGATGATCTATCCCCCTTTCCTGGTTGAAAAATGATCTTTTTTCCGAAAAGTCTATTCATGACTGCCCCCACTTTTACCGCCTGTGGGCGCATATTTGCCGGAACGGTAAAAACGATTACCGGCGTCAGTTCTTTCGTGACAATCTACACACTCTGTGGGTGCTCCCGTTTCAATATGGCAATTTAAGCACTTCAGGTGATAGGCGCCCTTGAGCCCTGTTATGTCGACATGGAATCGATGAGGATCCTCTTCCATCTGCCGGATATGCTTGCCCGTGAACGGTTCGGCGACATGGCAGTCACTACAGGTCGGTGAGAAGGTTCCCCCGCATTCAGAATGGCATGCGGCGCAGCGATCCGCCGCAACCTCACTACTAAACCTATGATGATGGCAGACAGAGCAGTTTTCTTCTATGCCGACATGCAGTTCGTGGTCAAAATCAACTCCTTCATAAAGGTGGGACAGGGAGTCTATGCGCACTGATGTCGGGGGTGCATCATCGACCCCGAAAGCCGGAGCGGAGATGAAAAACAGCGCCAGAATTATCCCGGTCATGATCCGTATCTTTCTAATTTGCATTCGTTTGTTCCTCCTCGAAATATTCAGAGACTCTATTTATTCCCTTTATCGGCATCTTTATCGTACATGATAACTTTCCTGAAAAATATTGGAAATGCGATCAAAAATCCGACGCAGATAAGATATTCGACAGCCTTGATATAATCGTAGTACTCCACCAGGGTGCCGATCGCTACCGGTTCGCCGATGGTATTAAAAAAATCAACTATTTGGTTGCCCATTGAAGCTCTCCTTTTTCGCAGTTAGTTTGCATTCGGAGTGGATTCGGTTGCGACGGCCACTTTTTTGCTGGACAAGCCCACCGATGACTTAATGAATCCGGCAACCAGCATCAGCGCCGGAACCAGTTGGGCGACAACGATCAGGGCGCAAATACCGACAAAGACGGAGACTAGAATCCCGCTTTTATAAACCACTGTGTCCCCGGCAATTGCCGGACTGATTGATGCCAATACCAAAATGATTGTTGAGATAGCGGTTATCATAATTAATTCTCCTTAAAATTATTTCGCGTTTTTTTATCCTGTTCCTGAGTAGGTCTCTCTTTACAGAGTCTCCCGGCAGGAGTTTTCTGTGAAATTATTTTGTCGCTGGAGTTGTCAAAGGCGCATTGAACTACCTGTCTGAGCTCTTCTTGATCATCACTGTTTACTGGTTTCAAGGCATGATAGAAGATTCCTTCGCGACGAAATCTGCGGATTATGGCTGGGGACTCCTCATTTGAGATCAGGATTATAGTTAAATTCTGATTACATTTTTTCAAGAGAGGGATGATTTTTATGGCTGATAATCCATCGAACTCACTTCCTAAAAGGATGACCCGGGCATCTTTTTTCAAGACATCATGGAGCACGACATCTACGGAATCAGTTTCAATAACACTGTACTCGCTTTCGTTGAAAAACCCGGCGATCCGTTTGCGAGTCTCTTCATCCCGGTCGGCTATTAGAAGAATCTGCATGCTGCCTTCCCCCCTTATTTAAGGAAATACCCGGTATCCACTTTTCTCAAGAGTTGTTGATCTTCCCGTTTTCCACAGCGCTTTTACCGGCGTTTGCTTTCCCGAAGATGGAAGCCATCATCGATCCAAACATTATCAGGCAGGGAATAAATTGAAATGTAATGACAATCCCCAGGAAACCGATGAAAATCCAACCGATGATGCTAATCCCTCCACCACCGACACCGGTTGCGGCAAAAGCCGTACTGGCTTGCAGGGTGGCTAGTATTGTAATGATACGAAATGTGTTTTTCATTTTTCTCACCTCCGCGCATTTTCAAAAGACCCCAATGTCTTTTGCCCTATATTTTATGTTTTATATACTTTACAGTTATATACGTACTCGCATAAAGCGTTCCAGTGCTGAAAAAAAACTCCTTGAGAGGTGTAAAATATTGTATTTATTATATTTTATTTAAGTTTTAGGCTGAAGGGAATTTGTCGTGAGACGGTTGAGGTGTATATTTTTTTTATACATCATAACATGATGATATGCTCGGGAGAAGATATCCTGATGTTGTAAGCCTGTGAAATTAAGTACTTATCGGATGTTGTCAAGAAGTATATAAAAAAAATGCCCCTGTTTATCAATAAAGTAAGTGAGGCGGAAGATTGATATATGACGCTTAAACTATGGTAAATT
>JAGGTT010000125.1 GCA_021163565.1 Candidatus Tharpella sp. | reverse complement strand
GGTTCGGCCGGACTCAGAAAAGAGGCCTTTCCGACCCTGTTTACTTATCGCTATATTCCCGGTGAGGAGACTATCTTTGCCGGAATTAAACGTTTGCCCCCGGGCTCATTCCTGCTTTATGATCTTAATTCAGGCAGTTATGAGATCAAATCTTACTGGCAGAATACTTTCCCTGGGGATCTCGAACCCTCATCCGGGCGTGACCGTATTTCTCTGATGGAAGCCGGAGAGGTTTTTTACGACCTGTTCAGCGATGCCGTGCGGTTGCGATTGCGATCTGATGTCGAGGTCGGGAGTTTCTTGAGCGGCGGCATCGATTCCTGTGCGGTCGCCGCAGCGGCGGTCAAGCTGCAGCCGAAATTGTCTCTGTTTACGATTGCCTTCCAGAATAAAAATTACAACGAACTCCCCGAAGTCAAAAATTTTCTGGCCGCAGGCGGTCAGTCTTTCGCGCAGGTCCGGCATCATGTTGCTCTTTGCCAGCGCTCAGCTTTGAATGATCTTCCGGATTTGATACGGGCTCTGGAAGAACCGATTTTTCTCGGCGCAATCCTGCCAACCGATCAGGTCTGCCGCATCGCGAGCCAGAGGGTTAAAACCGTGCTTACCGGTGAAGGGGCGGATGAGATTTTTGCCGGTTACCGTAAATTTCTACTCGAGATGGCAGCGCTTGAATATCTTGATTCAGATGGTAGCGGCCGCCTTGAACTGGAACGTCTCTATCCGGAATTACAGGAATATATCAAGCTGCGGGCGCTTGACCCCCTTGAACGCTATATCCAGAGTGAAGCTCTGTTCTCAGAGTTTGAATTATCCCGACTTTTAGGGTATGATAAGATTGTAGTGCCGGGACTGAAAGAACTTAAGGCGGCTCCTTTGCTTAATGGTTGTGAACATCCTTTAAATGCGGCTCTGGCGGTTGAGAGTCGTTGCCGTCTGCCTGATTATGTGATTCTGCGGCTTGATAAACTGTCAATGCGACACTCGCTTGAGACCCGCACCCCGTTTCTGGACTTTCGTCTGGCTCAGTTTGCGGCCCGGTTGCCGGTGGATTACAAGATAAATCTAAAGGACGGCCGGGAAAAATATATTCTCCGGGAAACATTTTCCCGCTACAAACTTCTGGATGAACGCAGTGCCTGGCGCCGTAAACAGCCTTTTACCAGTCCTCTGGCGGCCTGGCTGGGCGAGCGTGATAAGTGGCCGGAAATTGTTTGTGAAGTTCTTGCCGGAGATATGATTAAACGCCACGGTATCCTGGATCAAAAGATGGTGTCGGAACTAATCCGCCAGGTAACCATTGACGGTGTCGGCCCGGAGACTCTGGTTTCCGGAGCAGACCGTCTTTTTGCGGTACTTACTTTTACGTTATGGTATGAGGAATTTTGTTGTGATTGATAGTCCCTGTTCTAATTCTGCTGACAAAGTCTGTGATCTTAAAAAAGAGTTCACCGACAAACTTTTTACTTATCTGACCGAAGCCCTGGTTGCCGGGCCTTTGACTTACGGGTTTGAGTATGAATTCATACCCGAAAACGAAATGACCCTGACCCAGATTGAGATGATAAAAGAGGGGTTGCCGAAGATCGGGTTTAAGGCTCGGGAAGATGGCAGTTTCCAGGCCGTGGACGGTCTTGATGTAAGTTTTGAGCCGGGCGGCCAGCTGGAGTATGGCTCTCCGCCGCTATTGGCGGATGATGAGGTGAAATTTACGGCTCTGCTCGACCATCTGCTGAAAACCAGTCAGATGATTGCTGAAAAATACGGGATACGTTATCTTGCGACCGCCTATGCTCCCGGGCGGGCGGATGCTCCCTTATGTATCACCGGCCAGCGTTATCTTGATATGCACTCATTTTTCACTGAGAATGGCGGCCGCGGCCGGGAGATGATGAAGGGTACAGCTTCAATTCAGCTTCATGTAAGACTCCGTTCTCTGGATGAGATGGTGCCGTTATTCAAGGTTTTCGATAGGCTTGCCAATGATCCTGATTTTGCCATGTCACCGGCCCGGCGGGCAATCTGGGATAAGACCGATGTCAGCCGCTGTCTGCTGCCTGAATTGGGCGAGATTAATGACATCAGAGAACTCCTGAGCCACATTGTCGAGCATGCCTTGCAAGCGGTTGACTTTAGTCATCGGGTTCCTTTTGCTGAGCTTGAGGATCCTTCATTTGAGTTGTTTCTGAATCATCTGACAACTATTTTTACCGATGTCCGTTTGAATCTTAAAGGGCCGACTTTTGAACTGCGGACAATGGATTCACTGCCGGTAGCCGATTTCAGAAAACGGTGGCAGCGTTTTATCAGAGAAATAGAGAGCACATTTTCATAAGCAGCGGAGACTTTCTATATTAAGGAGGATAAGATGGCGGAAGTTACTATCTACAGCACTAAGGTTTGTCCTTATTGCGTTAAAGCCAAGCAGTTGTTAAGCGCCAAAGGCGCGGCTTTCAAAGAGATCGATATCAGCCAGGATCCGGCTCTGGTCGAAGAGGTCCAGACCCGCAGCGGCGGTCGCAAAACCGTACCCCAGATTTTTATAAACAATAAACATATCGGCGGCTGTGACGATCTTTATGCTCTGGATGCCGCCGATCAACTTGATGAGTTGCTGAAAGAGTGAGGTTCCAGTCGATTTACAGTTGGGTTAACTCACGCCTGAGTTAGATGCCGCCGGTTTACGGATTCAATAATCCTTAAAGTAGCCGGTTCAGAGCAGAAATGTCTATCCGGATCAGCTAGCTGTAGAGTGGCGGCAGGCGGTCTCTATCAGGCTGTTGTGCGGTTTTTCCCAGGGCCTCCGGTTTGAGCCTGTCGGCCAGTTCCGGCCAGACTTTATCGCCGTTCCAGGCAGGATGATCGTCCGGGCTGTAGAGGGCTTTTTCGAGATTGTCAAAGACTTCTGCTAGAGCCGGATCTTTAAGCTTAAGCGCGATAGTTTTAAGGTTTACCGGGGCATTTTTGGGCCAGGTTGCAGCCGCCCACGCAAGAATTGCCTGCTGGGTTGCCCGCGGGTCATGCTTGAGACAGGCATTTTTTACGGCCTTCCGATCTGCGGCTGGTCGTAAAGGTGCAGTTTTTCCTCTGATTGCCAGGCTCAGCTGTCGGGATCGCATCGATCTGTACCAGAGCAGCAGGGTTATCAGCCATAAAAACAGCAGGATCGCACTTGCTGCCTGCCAAAGTCGTTCGTTTGCCGACCCGGGTTGGTTTTCAGTTTCCGGTTCAATCGACTTTGTCGTTGTGGTTCCGGAGGTTGCGGTGACCGGCAGCTTTGCCGAACCACTATCGACAACCTTAATTACTCTCTCCGGCAGACTGGCCAGTCGTTGCCGGTTGTTAATCACATCCCACCATTTTATCTTGATCGCGGGCAGGGTGAAAGTTCCCGCCTGAGACGGAATAAAGGCCAGAGACTGCCGTTTGACGGCATGCAGAAGATTGCCGTTGTCAACCAGGGTTTTCAGCTCCGGCTGGTCGAGATAAATTTTGCCGCCCGGCGGGGTTTCGATCTCCAGCTCCGGCAGCTGTTCCGCAGTTAATCCCAGGGCTTCAATCTGAATGATACGGGTCAGGGGCTCCCCGATCTTAAGCTCCGTAAGGTTATTCTGATCTTCGATAATTTCAAGTTCTCGGGCCGGGAGCCAGACTTTGCCGTTAAATTCTGCAGGAATCGGGGTTAAAGCAATGGTCAGCTCCTTACTTTTAGCCCGCAGCCGCCGGCCCTGGTTGGAAAAACGATTAAAAAACGGATTTCCGCCAGAACGGCGATTACCGCTCTCTAAGCTGACAGCCTGAAAAAGGAGCGGCGGCACCGTGATCTTATCACCTTCCTCAGCGATGACTGCATATTTCCTTTCGATTACCTGATAGCTTACCGATCCTTTGTTGACCTTATAATTTCGGTCGTCACCGAGTTTTTGAATTATGGCATGTTTAATATCAGGGTCTTCAAGTGAGGCATTATTAAGTCTTAACCGCTCTTTCAGAAAAAGTTTAACACTGATGGTTGTCTGACCCTGAAGGTAAGCCGGGGTATCCATCTCCGGTGTGACTTCGAGCATGACATCCCGCAGATTACCCTGTCCGGGAGCGGGGGTAGCGTCGGTAACTTGCAAACTCAGCGGATTACTCTTTTCGCCGCCAACAGAGAAGGGCGGAATGGTGAGATTGCCGACTTGTTTTGCTTCAAGTTCAAGGGTCCAGATTTTGCTGGCTTTAGCCGAGCCGTTAACGATCTGAAAGTTACTGCTGCTCGAGCGGGATAGAATTGAGAAATCTTTTTCCAGGGCGCTGGTATCAAT
>JAGGTT010000171.1 GCA_021163565.1 Candidatus Tharpella sp. | reverse complement strand
TTGTGGCAGAGAAAAAAGTCCGGGGATAGTAGTATCCCCGGACTTCATTTTGAGCTTTTCAATTTTTAGATTTTTTGGCACACACTTCATTTAGCGTCCCGTATACAACTTTTCCTTGACATGCAACGTCGCAAAATTAAACTCTCCACCCAGAGTTAAAGCCGCGAGGGCGGCGCAGAACTCCTTAGCAGAGTGAATACCGGCAATTTTCAGGGCTTCCCTGGCCATGGGCGGAATGATGCCCTCCGGACCCGAAGGAAAACCGACCTCGACGTTGGGCAGTTCAACCCCGAAAACCAGATCATTGCCGTGAATTTCGGCATAGACTTTCTGCAGACATGAGACCAGATAGGGCCGTGGATTGTTCTTCATGGCGCGATAGAAAGCGGGAATTATCTCGCCGCCCATGCCGGTATAGACCGGCCAGCCGGTCTCTTCCAGAACCCCTTGGCGGTCGAGTTCGATATAGGCGAGAAATTCATCAATCGGGCGGCCGATATTTTTCTCGTAAACAGCAACCGGTATGCGTTGCTGGGCCGAGACATAGCGACCCCGGCGATTGCGGGGCGAGGGTTTGAGATCGCCGTCCCGACCCATGCCGATAACCGAAAGCCGACAGTTAACGTCCGCTTTTTTAAAAAGATCGTCAATATAATTTTTTGCCAGACCGGCGGCTCGTGAGGTGCATCCGTGCCCCCGGTATTCGTCAAAACGAGTATAGAAACAGCAGTGCATGATACGGTCACCGTGGTGCTGTTTATAAAGAAAGTCGACATCATAAACTTCGCCGTTAAATTGATTAAGAAAACCCTCTTCCATCTGCCGCGTAATTTCCGGGAGATGGTTTTTAATCAGATCCCGAGCTCGTTCCCGCTCTTTTTCGTCGGCAAAAACAAATGCCAAATTCCGGGCCGCCCGGCCCCAGTCGGAAACCTTGATCTCTAAAGGCCCGAATTTGTTAAGCTGAAAACAGCCGACACCGATGCCTAAGTGACCAACCCCGGTTCCGTAACAGACGATATTCTGAAAGGTTTTATCAACGTCACCGTTAACCGTTACTTCCCCTGCATAACTGTAATAATCCTCCACACCGCCGATGTAGTTATTGACCAAGGGCTGACAGACCGGAGTTTCGGAACCACTCATTTTAAGTGGCGTGCCGCACATGCCGCAGTTTAAGTCACTGTCATCGGCCGCCAGATGCCATTCACTGCCATCGTTGGGGCAGAGATACTCGATGAAATAGGGTTTTTCCGGCAGCGTGATATGTTTAAACGAAACGCCGCTTTTTGCTTCAATCACAGCCCGGCGGATGCGAGCTCCGACGACAATGTTATCAGGGACGGTAACTCCGGCTTCCAAAGCCGCTTCCTCGGTTTTCCAGGGACCGAGTCGGCCGGCCAAAACTTCTTTGGTTAAGCGCTCAATAATTTTTCCAGTTTTCATAGGTTCTCCTGCCTTAAAATTAAAAAATCAGTTCTTCATTGATGATCTTGTTAAAAAGTCACGGGATGGCTAAGTAAAAATTTTGATAGACAAGACGTTGTGGTTTTCCAAGCGCAAGACCATACATGTAGTATGTCGAGTGTCTGGAAAACCACAACAACGCAGGATATCGGAACTTTTTACAACGCCATCATTCATTCATTCCATCGATCAATTCAATTAAACGATTATTAAAATCAGGATCAGCAGCGATTACTCGTTGCCAGGCTGCCAGCAGTGGTGTGCCCAGAGGGTTTTTCATGAATTTCTCGACCGACTCTGACATGGCAGCAGAAAAATTTTCGACCGCCGAAATCTCACCGTGACGATTAAAACGCAGACCGTTAATCTGCGCCAGGGCATGATAGCGTTCAATCGCCAGGCGGGCAAAATTTATATAGGTGACCCGCAGAGTGCGAAAAACCGCCGGGGTAAAAATCAGGCCATCCTGCGATAGAATTCGAAAAAGCGTACAGGTGATATCATGCACCATCTTGTTCAAACCTTTATCTTTACCCGGAGAAAGGTCTTGATGTTTATGCTCATAGTTATCCATCAACTCCACCTGGCAGATTCGGATCGGAGTTGTTAGTGAATGGATCTCTCCCAAAGTGGCAATTTCCAACCCCCAGTCGGGAGCAATTCTGAGTTTTAAAGCCATATCTGTCGACATCGCAAACTCGCCGCTTAAAGTGTAGCGGAAACTCTGCAAATATTCAAGAAACGGCAGTTTGCCGAAAATTTTACTTAAAGCCATCAGCAGCGGCATAACATAGAGTCGATTAACCCGACCGTAGAGCTCTCCATTGCTGATTCTGGCGTAATAACCTTTACTGAAATCGTAAGCCAATGAGGGATGAACCAGAGGGTAGATCAGACGGGCCAACAGCCGGCGATCATAATTGACAATATCACAGTCATGCAGGGCTATAACTTTGCTATCCCGTTTGCTGAGGATGTAACCGATACTGAACCAGACACCGCGTCCTTTGCCCTGGCAGGCGATGTTAAAACCCTGGCTTTCCAGGTAACGATAGGTTTCAACAATTTCGGGACTATCCTGCCAGATAATTTTAACGTCGCAGGGAAAACCCTCAAACTGCTTTTTGACACTTTCAAACTGTTTCCGATCGGCCCGGTCAAGCGAGAGCACAATCCTGTGAATATAGGGGATTGTCGAAAGATGGGAGATGATTTTCGGCATCGCCGGTCCTTCAAATTCTGAATAAAGGGATGGTAACAGGAGGGTTATTTTGCGATCGTACGAAAAGGTTTCGAGCTCGGCTTCAATCTCCATCAAAGGCCGGTTACGCAATAACTGCAGGGTGGTAATTTCACTGTTTTGGATAAAATCAGACATTTTTTCACCTCCTGATAATTGCCGTTTTCACCGCCTATATTTTCTCTTTACAGCTTGTTTAGCGTTGTTACAATAGCCTCACTCCAACCTTCAGGGCCGAACTTTGAAGTAACCTTTAGATTCTCTATGTCAGGTATCATTTGCCTTTTCCCGGGATGACGCACCAGCCACGGATAGTCGACTTTCGCGAACATATTGAAATCATTAGGACTGTCGCCTAAGGCAAGACTGATAACCCGCGCACAATCTGCATTAAAATGTTCAAGTAGATAAGCAACGGCATTACCCTTTGACTGCTTTGCCGCTTGCAGGTGAAAAAATCGTCCGCCTCTGACCACTTGCAAACCATAAATAGCGACCGCTTTCTCAAGTTCTTCAAAATCGGTTTCCGGGCTGATAAAAGGTTCGGAAAAACGCCGTAATGCGGCTATCTTCGCCTCCTCAAATGACAAACCGGTACGTTCGACAATCTCCTCGGCAGCCATGTCGCCGAAGCCGCGCACCGGGAAACTTGAAGAGAGTTTGACCATAATTTGACGCAAAACCGAATAATCAACCCCCAGGTTAATAATTTCGTCATCTTCGAGATGTATGCCTCCACCGTTTTCAAAAACAAATCGCTGATCAAGTCCAATGCGCTCGACCCAGATCCTGGTCTCATCCAGAGTCTTACTGGTTACGGCAATGACCGGTATTTGCAGACGGCGACAAAGATCAAGCCCGCTTTGGGCTTTCGCAAAGGAGTAGTTGTCATGATCCAGCAAAGTTGCATCAAGATCAGTAAAGACAACAATCTTTTGCCTTGTCATTAGTACCTCACAGGTTATTTTTTGCCTGGAAACAAGAACTGTTCTGATGAGAGTTACTTATTTGCGGGCTTGTCCCGCACCTCGCGGCCCTCATTTTTTTAAAGTCTGAGAATCACGCCGCCTTCGAAAATGATCTATTAAATATATCTCTATAATATACCTCGTCGGATATTTTGTCACCTAATGATTGATGGAACCGTTCCTGACTGTAGAAATCAAGCCAGTTTTTCAATTCCAGGGTCAGGTCTTGAAATATAACATATGAAATGCGAGTGCGACGACTAAATAGAGCTATATGCTGTGATAATTCAAGACTTGACCCCGGCTCCATTTTATGTGTATGTAAATTTAACTTTAAGGAGGATAATCAGATGAAAGTAGGTATAATAATTTGTGATAGATATAAAAATTGTGCCGGGGGGAAATGTTTCCGGGCCATGCAAAACCGAGAAGGGGCTTTTGATATCTACAGTAAAAATGAACCTTTAGACATAGTTGGCTTCACAAGTTGTGGTGGATGCCCAGGTGGAAATATTGAATACTCACCTGAAGAAATGATTAAAAACGGTGCCGAAGCTATTCACTTTGCAACCGGATTTGTGGTTGGCTATCCGCCATGTCCGTATATAAAACATTTTAAAGAGTTTATTGAAAATAGATACAAACTCCCGGTCATTATTGGCACCCACCCGATTCCTCAAAAGTATCACCTCACTCATAAAAAGTTAAACACATGGAATTCAGAGGATTGGAAAGAGATTATAAAGCCTACATCAGGTAATGAAGAATTAAGACAGAAATATGATTAATAAAACTGTACGGGAAGATCTTAACTTATTCACTTTATCTCTATTGACAAAAACGCGTGCGGTTACTCTGAATGATGACAAGAGTGAATCAGACAGGTTGTCTTAATGCTATCTTAAGTTTAAGGAAACATGACTATGGCTCATAACACCTTAAGCAGATCAGGCTATCACGAGTTAGTAGACCGGTTAAACCGCTTTCCTCAGGGTGCCCCTCCCTCTGAACTATTATTCAAAATCTTGAGTATGCTTTTCAGTGAAAAAGAGGGCCGCCTGGTGGCTCTCCTGCCGATCAAACCTTTTACCGCGAAGCAAGCCAGCCGCATCTGGAAGATGGATCTGGCCAGCACCAAGAAAGTATTGGACACGCTGGCTGGCCGCGCCATCCTGGTTGACATCGAACAAAACGGAGAGTCGACTTATGTTCTACCGCCGCCGATGGCAGGTTTTTTCGAGTTTTCCTTAATGCGGGTTCGGAATGATATTGATCAGAAGGTATTAAGTGAGCTCTTCTATGAATACATAAATGTGGAAGAAGAGTTTATCCGGGCGCTGCTCACCCAGGGCCAGACCCAGCTGGGGCGGGTCTTTGTCCAGGAACCCGCCCTGTCCCGGGAAAACGCCCTGCATGTTCTGGATTATGAACGGGCCACCGAAGTTATCATAAATGCGCCGCATCGCGCGGTCGGAACCTGTTACTGCCGTCACAAAATGCAGCATCTCGGCAAAGCCTGCGACGCTCCGCTGGAGATTTGTCTGACCTTTAACAATGTCGCCGCATCGCTTGTCAAACACGGACATGCCCGTTCAATAGACGAAAAAGAGGGGCTTGATCTGCTGCAGCAGGCTTACGAACATAACCTGGTTCAGTTCGGTGAAAATGTCAGAGAAGAGGTCGTCTTCATCTGCAACTGCTGCGGCTGCTGCTGTGAAGCCATGATTGCAGCCCGCCGTTTTGCCCTGCTGAACCCGGTTCATACCACCAATTTTATTCCGGTGATAGATGAATCCGGATGCAGTGGCTGTGGCAAATGTGTAACCGCCTGCCCGGTAGAAGCTATGACCTTGGTTTCAGCCAATAATCCCGCCAGACCCGACATGAAAGTAGCGAAATTGAACGAAGATATCTGCTTAGGCTGCGGGGTTTGCGTCAGAACATGCACCAAGAATAACATTTATCTGAAATCCCGACCGGGCCGGGTTATCACTCCGCTGAACAGTACCCATCGGGCGGTAGTCATGGCAATTGAACGCGGCAAGTTGCAGCACCTGATTTTTGACAACCGGGTTTTGTGGAGTCATCGCGCCCTAGCCGGGGTTCTAGGTGTCATTCTGAAACTGCCACCGCTCAAACAGGCCCTGGCCAGTCAACAGATAAAATCACGCTACCTGGAAACCCTGATAAATTACCTTGAAATTTAGTAACTTACTTGCAATCTTCGGAAGGACGCTTGGTTGCCGACCTTTGATTTCGACAGGATATCGCGAAATCTATATAATGAAGAATCTTGTAGGAGCAGCGGCAAGGGATTCTTTCAACCTGGAATCAGCTATTATAAAAAAATCAGTTCCGCCAATTCCAAGAGACGCCGGCAAATCCGGGCAATTCAGTTTGCGCGAGATAGGTTGTACCGACTTCGATAACTATCCTGTCGACAACTACGATTCCCGCAGTAATTGTCAAAGACCCACCTATTACTGACTGGCCGGCGTCATTACTATTGTAACCATGATCCCAACCTCCGGACAAGGTGACGTTTATAGCTTCATCAAAAATTAAATCTTCTCGATAGAACTCAGCCCTGATCAATATTTCTCGAAAGATCAAGGAATCCCTATAGGCGTCATCAATAGTCGGATAACAGGTAGAATGATCACTGCATACACCATCTCTGGCGACATAGGCAAAGGCATCATTCCATGAAGAACTGGGGTCAAAAACATTCATAACTATTATCTCCGCATAATTCCACGAAGAATTGAATGGCCCCCGATAAGGACCGCCGCTGACCCGGCCGATACCGAGAAAACCCTCCATACCGACCACACCACTGTTGTCATTATAGGGAGACCACAAAATCGCGTGACGATGCCCCCAACCACAACATGATCCATCATCATACATCCACATGTATACAGAACGTTCAATCGGCAAAGGGATATTATTCCCGGTTGAAACGAAAACAGCCAAATTTTCT
Source organism: Candidatus Tharpella sp. (assembly GCA_021163565.1). Classification (GTDB taxonomy): domain Bacteria; phylum Desulfobacterota; class Anaeroferrophillalia; order Anaeroferrophillales; family Tharpellaceae; genus Tharpella. Next base: position 1,083 of record JAGGTT010000171.1, on the reverse strand, counting down.
GCTACATCGAGAAAGTCATGGCAGGCACCGATAACCGGATTAGCCGCAAGCCTCTCCCAGGGTGAACGGTCATCCTCATAATGCCCCCAAGCATCGTTGTCGAAAAGGTAGTCGGCATAATATTGCGCCACACCCTCAACATTTTCTTCAAGACCGGTTAAGGGCAATAGACCACGATCCTGTCGTTCAGCATTAATCAGCCAAAGCGCTTTTTCACCGTCAGAAAAACCATCCCATATTGCTTGAACCGGCATTGTGATTTCGGGAAGAGATATTCCAATTTCGCTGTTTTCATGTTGTCGGGCAGTATCAAAGGCACTCTTTATATCGACAACACCGCTGGTGCCGCTAGACCAGCCCAAATCTGACTGCGGATCAGTAGGATAGGCAGAGAATAGATCGGTTGCCGCACCACCGAATAGCAGCAGCAGAGCTGCCAGAAAGATCACTGTTCTCTGTATAACCTGCAAATTCATCGACCAAACCCTATTTCAAAAATCTTAGAATGCTGACTTCTCCTTGTAATAACAGTAAATATCAACCCGAAAACAAAAATAAAATGGCTGCAATAAGAATGCCACCAATCTATCCTATCATAGCTTCAACCATTCAGAAGCAACTATATTGTGATAATTACTGCTTTTTTAATAAACCCAAAACAAACCAGATTCATACTCTGGTACTAGAGGTAAAGTTTTTAAGCCTGATAACGTAACTGTTATTACATAAAAATGTCCGCCGTACAACTTAACATTAGTAGATGTATGTTTTTTGCTTAGAGCAGCAATTTAGCCGCGGCCAGAGCTTCATCTTTGCTGCTGATATCTCCGGCCAGTTGTTTCTGATGAATCATACGAATGATGGTGCCGATTGCCGGCCCCGGCTCCAGGCCCAATGCGATCAGATCTTTGCCACTGATCAGGGGCTTGATAAAAGTCTCCCGCTCAACCTCGTAAATCTCTTTCAGACGACGGCTGAGTCTGATCAGATTCTGCTGCCGGGGCTGCGGGTCACGGCCCCGGGTGGCATCGAGATCGGCCAAGGCGTGCAGGAGCAACAGATCGAGATCATCTTCAAGATCGA
>JAGGTT010000048.1 GCA_021163565.1 Candidatus Tharpella sp. | reverse complement strand
GCATGCAGCCAGACCGTTAATTTGTAAGCCGGTTTGCGGCTCTGCAGAATAATGCGCTGCGGCAATCTGCCGCATGGATATTCACGGTAATCGTGATAGGTCACATCCCAGTCAGGATTAGGTTGAGCCGGGCTTAAGCCGCTGATCTCGGCCGGGTTGCCGCTGAATATGATGGTGAGTGGCGGTTGGTTTTTATCTTGATTGCAGCGGTTTTTGAGGGTTAGAAATATATGCTGAACCGCGTTGGCAACAGCCTGCGCGAAGCGTTTGCTGCCGCGTTCGGGTGCGGCGCTGTTTTCTGGAAAACTGAAATCGTGGTGGTTGATTTCGAGATTGAGCAGAGTTACTCCCAGGGCCGTAAAAATTATCAGGTGAACCCGGTTCTGTTTAAGATCGAGCTCCATGAAACCTTCAAAAATCTCTTCTTTGTCCTGAAATTCAAGTTTGGCACTTTGGCGCAGACGGTAGATTGTAGGTCGCAGGAGCCAGCAATTTTCCTGGATTTGGGGTGCAGTTTTCCCGGTTTCCAGGAGCGGTTGCGTGCAGGAGATGAGCAGAAGAAAGAGTAGCGGAATGAGCTTGAATCTGAGGCTTGTTTTTCTGGAAGTTGTCAACTCTGATCACTTACGACTGGTCTATAATCATCGGTTTAAGCTCCTCATCAGAGCCGGATCTGCCGCTTAATTCCTGGATATTATTAAAAGAGAGTACCCGGCCATCCCGGTTCATGACCCGGTCTTCGCCGATCAGGATGAGGCCGGTTTTTTCGATAACATCCTTTTTGTATTGAAACTGGTACTCAAGCGTCTTCTTTCGCAGATTATAACTTAAGAACATCCAGACCAGGCCGACTACGACCGCGACCGCTAAAGCCACTGCGAGAGCAATCAAAAGATAGTAAGCGGTTCTTTCACCGACATGGCCGACGACTGCCAGAATGTCATTCAGCTTATAGGCCGCCACCGAAACCGCTAGCAAGGTGAGGAGTCCTAAAAGAAAAGGGAACTGGCGGATGACATAGAGTGAGGCGTGGAGTTTATGGATTCGGCTCCGGGTTTCAGAGGCGGATTGAAAAAAATTTTTGAATTCGGATCCGTGCTGCTGGTGGCCGAAGATATAGCGATCAAAACTTACGACAATAATCCCGAGCAGGAAGGTGATGGTTAGCGGGATCGTAAAAGCGGCAAAGAAGTATGATTTCCAGGGGAAAGGTACGGTCTCGGGTCCGAGCTGGCTTAAAAAACTGACAAAGAAGATGAAAGCTTCAAGGACAAACATGGCACCCAGATATCTGAGGAAGAGACCTTTGAGCTCATCTTTTTCAAAGAGGGCTGCCACCCCTTGGGCCTTTGTCTGGGCCTGCTCAGAGCCAGCATCAGGGCGCGGGCCGGCTTGCCCGCCAGTTGGTTTTGTGTTGCTCTGACGCGGTTCGTCGGATCTCATATTAGTATCCGCATTGGCCGGAGTCTCATCTTCTCCGGTGGTCTTATTTGACCTGCTGTCAGTTGGCGTTGGTTCCATCGGTAATGACGTTTCCTGAGTTTCTTTGAATTTAGTAACTTACAGGGCAATTTCTTGTTTTTTAACAATTCATCGATCTCGATAAGTTACTAACTTGCGGTTTTAACCGCGTTAGATGTTTAAGGCCGAAGATTTACATCAGCCGGCTATTCCTGTCAAGAACAATGTCGGTTGCCGGATTTTCAGTTGTTATCCTCTCTTGAAAACTGACATTTACAACTTAGTTTTTTTGCTGGGTGAAGTTACTTGACAAAAGCTACCTTATTTATTAGGTTTGCATTGTAGTGTCAACCGGTTATCATTAATGATTATCAATCAACAATGGAGGAAGCCTATGCTGTATCCTTTATTTGAATTTCCAACGATCGGCGGGGGCATGATTATCGCTGCGATTGCGACTTTTCATATCCTGCCCTGTCATCTGGCGACCGGCGGTTTCTGGATGGCCTACTACCTTGAACGGCGGGGTCATGCCGACAATAATCAGGAGCTTCTCGATTATATCAAAAGATTTGCCCTGATGATCCTGATTTTCTGTTTTGTAACAGGTTCGATTACGGGGGCCGGAATCTGGTTCGCGAGTACGATTATCAGTCCCCGGGCGATCTCCGGTCTGATTCATAACTATGTCTGGGGTTGGGCGGCCGAGTGGGTTTTCTTTCTGATCGAGGTCGTTACGATTTATGTATATTACTATACATTTGGTAAGATCAAGCCTGAAACCCACATGCGTATCGGCCTTATCTACGCCTGGTCCGCTTGGATAAGTATGGTAATTATTACCGGTATCCTGGCATTTATGATGACCCCGGGCAAGTGGCTTGAGACGGGTGGATTTTTCGATGGTTTTTTTAATCCCACCTACTGGCCCCAGCTTTTTTACCGGACGATGATGATGCTTTCAATCTCCGGGATGTTTGCGGCCCTGCTGGCCGGTTTTATGAAATCGGGACCCACCAAAACCTATATTATCAAGACCGCCGGGCGCTGGGGGCTGATCAGCTTGGTTTTGGGGGCGTTGTTTGCGGTCTGGTACTATTTCAAATTGCCGGCAACTTCGCACGAAATCCTTTCCGGGGTTCCCTACGCGCAGATGATGTTTAAGATATCGCTCGGGGTCGGCGGAGTCGTCGCCCTCTATTTTGCTCTCTTATTAACCGGGCGCGAGGTTCTGGTCAAACCGGTTCTGGCACTGTTTATGATCGTGGTTCTTTTTGTCGGCATCGGCGGCGGTGAGAGTGTTCGTGAATACTCCCGGCGGCCCTATCTGATCTCCGGGGTCATGTACGCGAACCAGATTATCGCCCACGATTTTGAGGCGAAGGGTATAAAATCGGAAGTGGCCCGCTATCAGGAGGATGGTTTTCTGGCGAGCAATTACTTCGTTCCCGATGCCTGGCGCCGGATTAACGCGGAAAATTATCTTAAGGCCGGAATGCTGCTGACCAAAGTCAATTGTGTGATCTGTCATACTATGGAAGTCGGCGGCCGGAGTTCTCTGCCAGGGTTGATTGAGGAGATGGGTTCGACTTCCGCCGAAGAGTTGTTTGATTTTCTCGAAACCATCGG
>JAGGTT010000086.1 GCA_021163565.1 Candidatus Tharpella sp. | reverse complement strand
TTTTTTCTGTTTTTACTTAGCCATCCAGATACTTTTTATGAAGGCAACAAGGTTGATATGTCGCGCCGACTGTTGATTATTACGCTGTTTTTTATGTTTTTATTTTCACCTGCCGGGGGCGGCGGCCGGGTGATTGCCGGTGAATATGATGATGCCAAGGTTGCATTCGGGGCCTTCGCGGACGGCTTGTATGATTTTGCCGGAGCTGAACTGACTCAGTTTTTAATTAATTATCCCGAATCAAAGCTGGCGCCCAAGGCGCATCTGGTGTTAACGCTCTGTTTTCTGAAAACCGGTAACTGTCTGGAAGCATCCCGGGAATTTGCCAAACTCAAAAAGCCCCTGTCAGTTGCGGCCCTGCAGGTTGATCCGGCCGACCTTAAGCTGCATCTTGGGGACTGTTTTCTGGCTGCCGGTGAACAAGCGAAAGCGATTGATTTTTTTACCAAGGTTACCAGAGAATACGGTGCCAGTGATGCTGCTATAAAGGCCGCGTTCAAGCTTTCCCGGATATTTTTTGCGAGCAGTAATTTTGCGGCTGCTAACCGGCAGATAATACCTTTATTGAAGATTGTTGATTCTAAACGGATCCGCCGGCTGAAACTGGATCAGCAGACAATCTACTGGGTAGCGGCATTCTCTTATTACCGGTTGCAAAATTACTCGGAAGCCTTGCCGTTGTTACTCCGGATCAGCCGGGTAGCGGATGAATTTTCATTTACGCTATCGGAACGCCAGGATCTTTACGCGATCCTGGTTGAGTCCGCCTGGCACACCGGTGACAGCGGTCTGATGACGACAACGGTTAAGCGTTGGCTGCAGATTCCAGCCGCAGATCTTGATTCAGCAAGACTCACTACGGCGGTGCTACTGACTGCGGGGCAGTTGCGGGCAGATAAACATTTATCTGAAATCCGGGACGAATTAATCATACTTACAGGGTTCAGTCTGGATCCGGTGGAAAAACGGACGGTCTATGAACTGTTGGTTGAAATTGCTCAGGCCGACGGAGATCAGAAAGCATTGAAGGGCTGGCTTAGTACTTTGATTACCCTGATTCCTCCTTCGGACGCGCACCGTACCGCCTATCTTGAAACCTTGCTGCTGCTCGATTATAAGAGTAGGGATTACCGAGGGGCAGTTACTTCCGGTTACCGGTTGATCCGGGAGCAGCCCCAGTTCTGGCATCAGGAAAAACTCTATTTTCCATTTATCATCGCCCTTGGCCATCTTGATAAATGTGTCGAGATAGTCAAATTTGTTCCAGCGGCTTTACCTGTTTATGCTACCCGGAAAACCGTTCCCTGTAATCAACGGCGATTGGCTCTTGATCTGCTGGCTGGCAGCTGTCGGGTGAGACTTGGCCGTTTCTCTGACGCCGTAACTTTTTATCGCTCACTTTATGATCATTATAACGACCCTGCTGTGCGAGTGAAATTGCTTGCCAGCCTCTGTAACCTGGCCGGCAAGATCCCTGGCCCCAAAGAGCTTGATGATTGGATCAGCCGTGAGGTTATGGGCCATTTCTCGCTCGACCGGCGTGAAGATGAGAAACTACTGCGTACGGCTCCGGAGTTGGTTCTGCTGGTGGCTGAATCTCTCTTTACGGCGCAGTCATATCTTAAGGTTCTACCCTCATTGCTATGGTTGGAAAAACTCAAACTTCAGGGTCGTCTCCACGAGCGGGTAGTTTTCCTCTTGGCTGAATCCTATTACCGCTGCGGAGAACCGGCTGAAGCCCGGGCTCGTTTTGAAGTGCTCTATGCTACGGGCAGTCAGGAGTTTCATGATCTTTCCGCTTTGCGTCTGGTGACAATTTATGAGGCTCAAGGCCAGGTGAATGAGAAACCTGTGGCTCCGGAGAAGCTGGAGAAGCTTTATCGGGATATTCTCAAGCGGGAGACTGATCCTGCGCTTAAAATTGAACTGGAGCATAAATTGGATGCCCTGCTGGTCGGAGAAAAGTGATGCCGCCGGATTGTTGCGAAGGAGAACGATGAAATATTTTTTAACCGCTTTGGGGCTGGCTTTGATTCTGGAGGGGATGCCTTATTTCCTGGCTCCGGGAGCCATAAAGAAAACTCTGGAGATGATTAAAGAACAGCCCGAGAAATATTTACGTATATTCGGGCTGACGGCAATGCTTGCGGGGGTCGCACTGCTCTATCTGGTGAATTTTTTCTGACTTCACTTAACTTTTGTAAAAGTCATGGCCTAAAGCTATTGGGTGACCCGAATTACGGTTGACTTAAGCCAGCAGTTGTGCTTTATAAGCGGGTCGTTCTGGTAAGTGGCTTAATTTATGGTCGCGAGCTGTTTTTTAGAGACCTGTAAAAGGTTTTTTTTGCGCTTATGTGACTGAGATCTTTGGTAAATTACTTCGGGAATCTGTTGGCCGTTGATTTTTTAAGATGGGAAATGAATTTTAGTGACTTACAGGTTATTTTCTTTTTTAAATAAGAAAAGGTTCTGATAAAAGCACTTATTTACTGGTAACGCCTGTATTAGTTTGTATGGATGTATCTTTATTTGATTATGAGCTGCCGCCGAAACTTATTGCGCAGCATCCTCTATCCCTGAGGGATCAATCACGGTTACTGCGGCTTAGGCGCAACGGTCGGGATTTCAAGGCGGGTCAGTTTCGTGACCTTATTGAGTATCTTGAGGCCGGTGATCTTCTGGTTCTTAATGATACAAAGGTGTTTCCGGCTCGTCTTTTAGGACGTAAAGAGACCGGCGGCCGCATCGAAGCTTTTCTGGTACGTCATGAAACCGGAGAGTTCGATGCTAACGCAAATCGGTCTCTGTGGCAGACTTTATTTAAATCATCAAAAAAGGTACGCTCCGGACAAAAACTTGATTTTGGCTCCGGCCTGATCGGTGAAGTTGTCGCCCCCTCCGGTTGTGAGACCGGTTTGCTGGCCTTGACAAGTCCTGTCGGAGTGCCGGTGATGGCTCTGATTGAGAGCGTTGGTCACATGCCTCTGCCGCCGTACATAAAGCGTCAGCCTGACCTCCTTGATAGAACTTCATATCAGACGGTTTATGCCAACGGCAATGCTTCGGGTGCTGTCGCAGCACCGACCGCCGGGTTGCATTTCACGAGTGAGTTTCTGGCTGAACTTGAGAAAAAAGGGGTTGAAAAAACCTTCTTAACCCTGCATGTCGGTCCGGGAACCTTCGCGCCGGTACGTTGTGACAAGGTTGAGGAACACCAGATTCATGCTGAATATTTTCAAATTCCTGAGCTGACTCTGACCCGGCTTGCCGCGGTGAAAAAAAGAGGCGGGCGCTTGATTGCGGTCGGCAGTACCGTGACCAGAACTCTGGAGTATTATGCCGCAACCGGACGTACCGAAGGTCTGTGCGATTTGTATATCTATCCCGGATTCGAATTTAAACTGGTTGATGCCCTGCTGACTAATTTTCATCTACCGGCTTCAACCTTGATGATGCTGGTTTCAGCTTTTGCCGGTCATGAGACGATAATGGCTGCCTACCGTAAGGCGATAGAACTTGAATTCAGGTTCTTCAGTTACGGTGATGCGATGTTTATAGAGCCTTAAGGGTGTCTTGAAAAATCAGAATTTTTGTTCTAGTGCAAGGCGGGCGAAGATTTTAACCGCAGTAATACATTTAGTATTGTGAGGATTAAAATTTGAGTCCAACGCAGCAATTGGGGAAAAAGGCAATTTTTCGAGGTACTCTTAAACTATGATCGGATTTCAGATCATTAATAAAGAGCCTGGCGGGTCTGCCCGCCGGGGTCGGATAGATACTATCCACGGTTCGGTAGAAACTCCTTGTTTCATGCCGGTCGGAACCAAAGCAACGGTAAAAGGTCTGACCCCGAAACAGCTTGTGGAGGAGACCCAGGCCCAGATAGTTCTGGCAAATACCTACCATCTGTTTCTGCGGCCCGGGCACGAGCTTATCAAGAAATTAGGCGGGGTTCATAAATTCATGGGGTGGAGCGGGCCGATGCTGACCGACAGCGGTGGTTTTCAGGTCTTCAGTCTCTCCTCTATGCGGCGGATTGAAGAGGGCGGAGTGACATTTCGCTCGCCTGTTGACGGCAGCAGTCATCATCTTTCACCGGAGTCTTCGATTGAAATTCAGGAGGCTTTGGGGGCTGATATCATTATGGCTTTTGATGAGTGTACGCCCCACCCGGCGACCTACAAAGAGGCTCGTGATTCTCTGGAGTTGACGGCTCGCTGGGCCGCTCGTTCGAAATCCGCCCGTAAACGTGACGACAATTTCCTGTTCGGTATTGTTCAGGGTAGTACTTATCCCGAATTGCGGGGGCTAAGTCTTGAAAAAACTGTAGAGGTCGGCTTTGACGGCTACGCTTTAGGCGGTTTAAGTGTCGGTGAGGGTCAGGCGGCCATGTACGACGTGGTCGAAGAGTTCGGCCCGCAGATGCCGGAGTTTAACCCCCGCTATCTGATGGGGGTCGGCACCCCGGAGGATCTGCTGGTGGCGGTAGCTGCCGGTTTGGATATGTTCGATTGTGTTATGCCGACCCGTAATGCCCGCAACGGGATGTATTTTACGCATCGAGGCCCGTTGACGATTAAGCAGGCTCGGTTCCGTGAAGATTCGGAACCGATTGATGATCGGTGTGACTGTTACACCTGTCGTAATTTCAGTCGGGCCTATTTGCGACATCTTTTTATCAGTAAAGAGATTTTGTCTTCGGTGCTGGCAACGATTCATAATCTTAATTTTTACAACCGGCTTATGGCAGGTATTCGCTTGGCTCTTGAGGCGAATCGGTTTCA
>JAGGTT010000032.1 GCA_021163565.1 Candidatus Tharpella sp. | reverse complement strand
GGGCAGTAATGTATGAAAGTGTAAATCGCGAGATAGGGGTTGACTGTATCTGAAAGCTGAAGACTCTAAATATCAAATAAAGTATTTCTGGAGATGATACTCTTACCGAGAGACGGGTCGGGAAGCCCCGGGTTTTGTCTCCAAAATCAAAAAGACAGTAGGGTTGTGATACCATAATGATTAAGTATTATTCCCAAGGCAAAGAACCTGTCGGAGATACTCTGACTCTTGTCCGACAGGTTTTAATTGCGCTGAATGGTGCTTTCAAAAAACTTCTCTTGTACCCTTCTGAACACGTCATATATCAGACCTCGCTGAACTCCTTGAAAGATAGTTTGGATAATTTTATTGATCAACATGGAGATCTTGTCTTTAATATCGATCGCCACAAGATTCTTTACCAGGACGAAGTAGTAATCGAAGGCCCCAGGGATGAGGAAAGTCTGGCATTCATCCTGTTTCGAGACGGGATCTATCATCTTGAATTTCATCAGTCGATAGCACTATGGGAAATTAACAGCTTCCTTGAAATCCTGCAAAAATATCAAGTTCTCACTGAAGATTCAGAAAACGATGTTGTTACAGCCCTATGGGAGGTCGACTTGCCTTGCTTGTCTTATAGGGCGGAGGATGTTGGTTTCGACACCGGTGAAGATTTTGAAATTCCTGAATCAGGGGTGAATGAATCATCCCGAGACGACCCGGGTCTGGAGGCCGAGGATATTGACAATACTCCCCTGGATCAGTCTTTTCAAACCCCGATCCAGAATCGGTTATTATGGGAGATTACCTCGGAAGATCAAGAGCATCTTCGTAATATGCTTGCAGAAGAAAATGACCGGGAACGAATCGAATATGTTCTATATATTCTGCTCTACATTCTTCAACAGCAGACACAACCCGATGATTTTTCCGAAGTTATGGCCTTCTTAAATCAGGAACTTCAAGATGCCATGTTGGAGCATAAGTATCAAAGTGTTTACAAAACCTTACAAATATTGAAAAAAAATATCGACCTGCATAAAGCCAGGGAGCACTGGTCTATTCTCATTCTCAAAGAATTTTTTGCATCGGTTTCCTCAAAAACGTTTTTGAATGTCATGCAGGATGATTGGCCCCACATTGCCGAATGCACTCCTGAAGAACTCGTTTATTTAAATCAGGCATTGATCATGCTCAATCCTGAAGCCATTGAGGCCCTCGCTCCAATGCTTTTAGAGACAACATCGAATCAAACAAAAAAATTACTCATGGAGGTCATCGGTGTACTGGCAGAACGAAAATTTGAGTATTTGAATAAATTATTATCATCGACGCATTCTGGACTATTAGAAATTCTGATACATGTTATAAAGTTTATGAAAAGTAAAGAATCCTTTCAATGTCTGCCGGAGCTACTACACCACGAATCAGCAGACGTTCGAAAAGAAGCCTTAAAGGCAATCTACCACCGAAATCCGAAGATGATTAGTGAATTGGGCCGGTTGTTGGAAGACCCGGATGAAGTTGTGCAACAACTCTTTTTAATATATGCCGGTCAGCAACGCGATTTAAGAACTGAAAAACTGCTGCTTGACTATCTGAAAAACCATCGCCTCCGAGACAGCAATAAACAATCCTTCTTCCGGGTGTACATCTCCCTGGGAAAATGCGGCTCCGATGAATCTTTACCCTTTTTGCAAAAAAATCTGTTTTTCCTGTCCAGATTCCGCATATTGAGAGCTAAAAGATCTTTACGCCGTCAGGCTGCTGAATATGCCTTAAAAGAAATAAATACTGATAAAGCCAAATTGATGCTGAATGAAAGCTCAAAGCGTTTATGTGCCAAAAAATGATATAGAAACCTCTTCAACCAGAGTGAATAGCCAATATCATGACCTTACAGCCTGTAAATGACAACCCCCATAAAGACAATCCTCCCGGTATCGCACTACTGCAAGAGATTGCCAGACTTATCCAAATCTCCCAACTCTATGATGACAATAATAAATCGATCATTGACGCTGTTCATGAATTCAAACAGGCCATTCAAGCTTCATGTGCTCAAAGCAGAGATGTTGCACTCCACATTGTTAATGGACGCTTTTTTATTCAGGAAGAAAAGCTGCCTCTATTTCGAAAGAATGCTAAGTTATTCAATCATATGCTCCAGTTTTTCGAGAAACGTTCTATTTATGGCTTTCATTTCGATGCTGATCTGGAAGCTGTCACTACAAATGAAATTCTGTCATTTGTCCGTTTTTTGAACCTCTCTGATAAGTATGACAACCCGGCTGAATGGCTGAAGACAGAATTGAAAAAAAACGATATTAAATGGCTGGTGGTTATACAGGATTCCACTTCTATGTTTCACGCCGACTCTCAGGAATCTGAGTTCAAGCGATCTGAAGCCCTGGTACGAAAAAGAGAAACCGCTAAAAAGGCCTATCACTATTCTTTGAATTCTGTAAAGGAAGTAGCTGAAAAACTGCATGCAGGAAAGGAAACAAGTATCAGAAAATCGGTGCGAATGGTTCAACGGATGGTCGACATTATAGCCGAAGACGAGGCCGCTTTTTTTTCGCTCAGCACCATTCGGATGTACGATGACTACACTTTCATTCACTCATTGAATGTGGCTCTCTTGGCCATGTCGTTGGGTAAGCAGATCGGCATAGAGCGTAAGATGTTGGCAAAGCTGGGCCTCTGTGGATTGTTTCACGACCTGGGCAAGATCGAGATTCCTAAAAACATTCTGAATAAAAAAGGAAAATTAAATGATTTAGAATTTAGTGAAATCAAAAAACACTCGATAAACAGTGCGTTGATGATATTAAAGCTGAAAACTGATAAATACCGTAAAGTTCACCTGTTTGTCTCTCCCTTTGAACACCATATCAGATATGATTATTCCGGCTATCCATCGGTAAACAGAAAACATCCCATCAGCCTGTTCGGCCGAATCCTGACGATCGTGGATGTCTATGATGCCATTACATCCCCGCGTATATATCGGTCAACCACCATGAGTCCGGACAAGGCCTTGGGTTTGATGCTGGCCGACTCAGGCAAACATTTCGATCCGGTTCTTCTTAAAGTTTTTGTCAACATGCTCGGTGTATACCCTGCCGGAACACTCTTGATAATGGATACCGGTGAAATGGGTTTGGTTCAACACTGCTCGGAAAAGTCCGGCAGTACACGGCCGAACGTTCAATTACTCATCCAAAACACCAAAAATCAGTTTACCAAGGGAAAGCTCATCGATCTTGCCGATCGCAACCCGAAGACCGGCAAATTTATACGAAATATCATAAAAACGCAGCATCCAGCTAAGTTTGGTATCCAGCCAGCTAAGTTTCTCCTTTAATGACCTATATTTTGGGTGTCTTGAAAAGTTATTATTTTCGTTCAAGTACAAGGCCGGCAAAAATTTAATCGCAGGAATATATTTAAGGAAAGTTTGGAAGTTATTGGATGTAGTTGTTTTATTGTTTCTTGCTCAGAAATTGCTTAGAACTTCGTCAGATTTTCATGATGAATAACAATGTTGTGTTCTTTTTTCAGGTCATGCATCATTTTTTGGAACAGTTGCTGCTGGCGTTTTGAAGTCAGCTGTTCCCGAGCCTGCTCGGGCTCTATTTGCGGGTGGGTTTCCAGGTAGGTGTTGAGGTCGGCGTCATTGATGGTTGCCGGACGGGAGATTTTGTCAGTAAGATATTGGCGCAGAACTATAGTTTCATGTTCGCTTGTATTAAGGGAGCTGTGTTTTTTTAGCTTATCATCTTTGAAATAGCCTTGCTTATCAGCCTCATCCAGAAGCAGGATGCGGTTGATAAGGTTGTTGAGCT
>JAGGTT010000185.1 GCA_021163565.1 Candidatus Tharpella sp. | reverse complement strand
AGTAATTCCTGGCGTTTTTTGCGCCAGGAGCGCAAGCGTCTCTCTTCTTCAATCAGTAGAGGGTTGAGTTCCTTCTCCCGTTTATCAAGAAGCTGGCGCATATGGAGAAGGCTTTGCTCTACGGCTGAATGGATAAGCATTTGAGCGGCGGCGAGATCCGGTTCGGCGCCGGTATTGATGAGTTTTTCAAAGTTTACGGTCTTCAGGGCATCGAATAGGGGTTGTTGTTTGATTATGCCATCCTTGAGAAATGATATGGCATGGGCATCGACGACCAGCGGGGTTCCGGCTTTTGAGCTTACCTGACCGATGAAACAGAAACAGAGTTCGCCCGGAGCAAAATTATCAGAAAGGATAAAAGGGGCTTCTCCCCGTTTTATCTGCATTACCAAACGTTCAGTAAGCCACTGCATAATTGGATGATTCTCGTTGCAAAGAAGTTCTTTGGCCCAATAGCCGGACGTGTTGCGGGCGGCTTCAATGGCAGTATTGACGCGGCCGGGATCGTCAGTCAACCAGAATTCACTGTTTTCGGGCCAGGCTTCCATAGGAATTGCCGTAGCTCCGAAGATGACATCGCCTTTACTTTCAGGTGCGCCAAGTCGTCTTTTCAGGTCATTAGGAGCGATGAGTTTTATGAGTTCTCCCAGTTCCTGGATCTGCTGATAGTCGGGATTGTGATCAGAAAGAAATTTATACCCCTGCAAAAGAAACTCTTTGTTTGAAAAAAGGTGTATTCGCCGGGGGACGGTTTCTGTTGGAGAAGTGGTGTCTTGGGATGTGATTGAAGGTTGTTCTGATTCACTGGCAGTCAGAAAATCTAAAAAATCGTCGTGACCGGCCTGGTTGGCATCCTGTAAGATTGCTTCCAATCCGACAGTTTCTGGTGGAGCGGCGGTTTTCTCCAGAACGTCAACATCACCAGGCAGAATACCTTGATTGGCAATGTACTCTTCCTCAGCTTGAGGGTCGTAGAGTTCGAGGACAGATTCACCCGATTGTCGTAAACGATTTATCTCTTCGACCTTATCAACCAGTCGGGTGAAAATTGCCGTATCTCCCTTGATTACTCCCTGCTCGGTGTTGACCATGAGATAACGAAGTTCAGGGGTCTCTTTCTGGCCGAGTCGGTCTATTCTGCCGTTTCTCTGGATCAGGGTGATAATCGACCAGGGCAGATCGTAGTGAATAATATGGTGACATTCGTGATGAAGGTTAATGCCTTCAGAAGCGACATCGGTGGCCAGCATCAGGCGTACAGCCGCCGAACCGGTGGCAAAAGCCTCAACCGTTTTCATGAGGTAAAGATCGGGAGTTGAACCATTGATAGTAGCCAATACTTGAGTTGGTTGATCTTCAAACTTTTCACTATACTTGAAATTGAAATCACGAGCCAGAACCGGAGCCAAAGCCCGTTGGGTTCGGGGCGATTCCGTAAAAATGAGGACGCGCGGGCTGTTTTTCCTGCCGGTCCAGCCAATCTCAAGCAATTGCTGTTTGAGGAGCTGGTAACGGGAGGTATCGGCCAGCTCAAGTTTGTTCAGAGCGGTTTCAAGACGGTTGAGATAGGTGATTTCGGGGCTACTCTGGTCATCTTTATCCAGATGCTGCAACCGTTTGCGGACGGTCTCAATGCAGGCTTCCGGGCTGGACAGGAAAAGTTTGTAAAGGACATACTGGACCATGACATGATGGTGCCAGCCCTTAGATGAATCTTCATCTTCCTGTTTGGGCTGTTTCGCTTCACGTCGCAGATCGCCAAGGATCTTGTAGACATCTTCCTCTTCAGGTGAGGCGTCTACCGTGGTTTTGGCAATCGGGATCACCTCTCGATCGGTGAGTAAGTCGCCGGCATCCTCACGCACATCTTCCTTGAACCGCATAAGAAAGAAACTTTTAATGTCATCTTTGCTGTAATTTTTAAAATTCGGATCGGGAATAACGGAAGGATCGAGCAGGGAAATAAGCCGACCGAAGGTCTCTCTTTTGCCGTTGTGCGGGGTCGCCGTGGTAAGTAAGACGCTGTCCGCCCGTCGGGAAAGCTGGCGGGCCAGACGATAGCTTAAATTGCGTTCAGGAACACTGGCCCCGGCCACATTATGAGCCTCATCAATAACCACCATATCCCAGTGAGTACCTTTAAGAAAATGTTCGTAGCGGGCAACATTTTTCAGAGTGTCAATGCTGATAATTACTCGCTGATAAACCTCAAAAGGATTTTTGTTGGCCGGGATTTTGAGTCGTAACTTGGCAATTCCGGCCGAGTCAAGCCTCACCAAAGGAATAGCGAAACGATTCCACAACTCCGCCTGGAACTGGGTAAGCATTGATTTTTTGGCCAGTACCAGAATCCGGTTAGCACGTCCCCGGCGCATCAGTTCAGTGAGAATCATGCCTACCTGGATGGTTTTGCCCAATCCCACGGCATCCGCCAGCAGCAATCGGGGGCGCAACTGCTTTAAAGCCCGGCTGACGGTTTCAAGCTGAAACTGCATCGGTTTGAAAACACCCAGGCCGTCAAGCTCCGGCTTGATTCCCGAAGCCGGCATCTGGCGTAGCTGGGCGCCAAGAAAAAGTTTTGAAAGTTTGTAGCCGTTAGAGTTGTCTTTGATAAGTTTCGTGTTGCGAGGATCAACCGGAATAATCTCATCCAGTTGGGTGAGAAAAATGGCTTCATGGCCGCGCACCAAGTCATCAACACCAGTACAATGAATTGCCTGACTGTTAGTCTCTTTTTCCGTCTCCAGAGATGCCGGATCAATAGTTTCAACCCCGGTCACCAACCATTCCGCATCACGACACAAAACCCGCATACCTGCAGCCAGAGGAACTTTTGCGGATGAATATTTTGGTTTTATCGGTCGCCGGGGAAGCAGATTTGCTTTCAGGCTCCGGCAAATCTTTTACCTCGCCGGGATTTATCAACAGATCCTTTCGGCCAGCGAGGAGCAAACAGGAATTTACTACTTCGGCATCATCATCAAAGCCGATGAGAGAGTTGAAATCATCTTCGTCGTCATCTTTTAAGGAAAAATAGGAGATCATCCCTTTACACCAGGCCTGGGCTTGATAAGGGATGTTGTCCCAGTCGGCAACGATAACCTCAAAAACATTGTAAATGGCTTCGGCTATCTGAACATTGACAACCCCATTACGAGCATGAGCCTGATGAGCTTGCTCAAGATGTTCTCTGGCTTCTGACAAAAACAGCTCTAGCGGAATATTCTCAGCTTTTCGCTGGCAATTATCAAGCATAGAAAAGACATTGCTGGCCAATCCAGAAGGGAAAAAGAGAGAGTCTTCGGGTTTAATTTTCATAATATTGGAGTGCT
>JAGGTT010000013.1 GCA_021163565.1 Candidatus Tharpella sp. | reverse complement strand
TTCACGGAATTTTTAAGAGTGCCCTCTTTTCCCGTTTGAGCGGGGTCCCAGAGCGGGTTGGTTTCGGCCGGCCTGAGGCTAAAGAGGGCAGTACCGTGTTCTACACGCATCAATTTAAGCCCGCCAGCACCGAACTTAACCGGGTCGCCCGGGCGTTGGCCATGGTGGAATCTTTAGGGGTTGAAAGTGGCGGTTCAGTTGCCTATCAGCTTCCGGTAAAAGCACTTAACCGGGAGCATGCTTATGCCTCACTTGACCGGTTGTCGGAGTTGCCGGGAAGCGGGCCGGTTATTGTACTGCACCCCGGCAGCAGTCGCAAGACCGCTTATAAACGCTGGCATCGGAATGGATATGTCGGTCTGGTCAATGCCCTGGTGGAGAAACTTGATGCTCGGGTCATATTGACCTGGGGGCCGGGTGAACGGGAAACGGTTGAGCTGATTGCCGGTCATGTTCGGGTGCCGTTGGTGGTCGCGGCAAAGACCTCCTCTCTGCTTGATTTAGCGGCTCTTTTCGGCGCTTGCGATCTCTTTGTCGGGGGTGATACCGGCCCGGCCCATCTGGCGGTGGCGATGCAGATTCCAGTGGTTGTTATCTTCGGCCCCACCCATCCCCAGGTGAATGCCCCTTACGGCACCCCTTATCGAATTGTCCGTCATCCTCTGCCGTGCAGCCCTTGCCGTAAACGTTCCTGTAAAAGCCGGCTCTGTCTCGAAGCGATCGGCTGGCGCCGGGTGCTGGTCGCAGTGGAGGAACTTTTGGTCTTTAAGTTGAAGGGTACCTTGAAAAATTAGAATTTTTGCAAACCTTCTCTTATTTATAGTCAACAGGAGGTAGAGGTTATGGAAAACGGATCGCAAGAGAAAAAAATATTTGTTCTTGATACCAATGTCATCCTGCATGACAGTGAATCCTTCCGGCATTTTGCCGACAATGATGTCATTATTCCAATCACGGTTCTTGAAGAGCTCGACAATTTTAAGCGCGGCAATGAAATTATCAATTATCACGCCCGCCAGTTTGTACGTTCTCTCGATGAACTCTGCGGTGATGCGATTTTTAACAGCGGGATTACTATCGGCCCCGGTCTTGGTAAAATCAGTATCCGCCTGGAAGAGGAGATGGCCCCTGAAATTAAAGCGAGTTTCAGTCCCTTGAAGAAGGATCACCGGATTCTTAATCTTGCCTATGTTCTCAGCCTCAAGAATAAAAATCGCAAGGTCATTCTGGTCACCAAGGATGTCAATCTGCGCATGAAAGCCAAAGCCGTCGGGCTTCAGGCTGAGGACTATACCAGTGATCATGTTAAGGATGTCAAAACCCTCTACACCGGTACCCGGACGGTTGCTGTCGATGCGGATGAACTTGTTGACCGGTTGTATGCTGAAGGGGGGAGTCTGCCGCTGGCGGAACTGCCGCTGGAAAAGGCTTTGCAACCTAATGAATATGTAATAATCCGTTCCGCCTCAAAATCCGCCCTGGCCGTCTGTGACAGCAATCGGGAAGCAATCAAGCGAATTGAAAAAAGAGAGGTTTCCGGTATCATGCCGCATAATGCAGAGCAGATTTTCGCCTTAGATGCTCTACTTAACCCTGATATCCCTCTGGTTACTATAACGGGCAAGGCCGGAACCGGTAAAACCCTGCTGGCCCTGGCGGCGGGTTTGGCACAGCGCAGTCTCTACCGGCAGATATATTTGGCACGGCCGATTGTTCCTTTAAGCAATAAGGATATCGGTTATCTGCCGGGTGATATAAGCTCCAAAATTTCACCTTACACCCAACCCCTTTTTGATAATCTCGGCGTGATTCAAGCACATAGCCGGGAGGATAAAAATGCGCCTCACTACCGCGATCTTCTGGAAGATGAAAAGCTGGTTATTACGGCGCTCTCCTATATCCGTGGCCGGAGCCTGGTCAAAATCTTTTTTATTGTCGATGAGGCCCAGAATCTGACCCCGCACGAGGTTAAAACAATCGTTACCCGGGCTGGAGAGGGAACCAAGATTGTTTTTACCGGTGACATCTTTCAGATCGATCACCCCTATCTTGACATCCACTCCAACGGATTAAGTCATATTATCGCTAAAATGCAGGGGGAAAAACTCTATGCCCATATCAATCTCGAAAAAGGGGAGCGCTCGGTCTTGGCTGATCTGGCAAGTAATTTACTTTAGGGAATTTACTGCTGTCCGGTAAGGTAATTGCAACCCGGGACATGGATTATTCTCTTCCACTTCTTACGCAAAATTTTTGTTTTTCCAGCGCTCATTATGCCAAAATTGCGAAACTCGTTCGTTCCTCGCTCAGACAGTCGCAATTTTTTGGCTACATTTGCTGGGGAAAACAACAAAATTTTTCGAGACGTTTCAGAAAACAACCCATATCCCTAGCATTTGTCCACGCATTTTGCCTACTGGACAGCAATGTAAGGAGTTAAAAAAATGTTGAATAAAAATAATAAAATCAGACTTTCAACCCTTTCGGCCGCGGCCGGGTGAGCGGCAAAGATTGGTCCGTCGGAGTTGGCGGACGTGTTGCAGGGATTAAAGCTGCCGGTTGATGAACGGCTGCTGGTTGGTCTTGAAGGCGGTGATGATGCCGGAGTTTTTCGTATCAATGATGATGTCGCTCTGGTGCAGACTGTCGATTTTTTTCCGCCGATGGTTGATGACCCCTATCGTTTCGGTCAGATCGCGGCGGTCAATGCCTTTAGTGATGTCTATGCCATGGGTGGGCGGCCGCTGACCGCGATGAATCTGGTCTCCTTTCCGATAAACACCCTCGCCCCTGAAATCTTGAAACAGATTTTAGCCGGCGGCCTCGATAAAATAGCCGAAGCCGGGGCGGTTTTAGCCGGGGGGCACAGTATTGATGATCCGGAAATCAAATATGGCCTCTCGGTTACGGGTGAGATTCACCCTGATAAAATCTGGCGTAATCAGGGAGCCCTGCCGGATGATCTGTTATTGTTGACCAAACCGCTGGGGAACGGGATTTTAGCGACCGCTCTGAAGGCCGGTTTTGTTACCGAAGCTGAGATTGAGTCGGCTCTGGAGTGGATGTTAAGGCTCAACCTGCTGCCGCCAGAGGGCGGCTGGTATCAGGCGGTACATGCCTGCACCGATGTGACCGGTTTCGGTTTCATCGGGCATTT
>JAGGTT010000095.1 GCA_021163565.1 Candidatus Tharpella sp. | reverse complement strand
CATCGAGGCCTTCGAGAGCCTGCACCCGATACCATTGCAAGCGCGGATCTTCAGGATTATGTTTTATCGCCGCATCCAGAGTTTTTAAGGCCTGACCTGGCTGACGTTCCCGTAACTGCAAACGAACTAGAGCCAGAGTCGCCTCCATATTGCCCTTGTCAAGTTTCAAGACCTTATGCAAATGGGCCACCGCCTTTTTGGTATCACCCTTAAAACCAGCTTCAACCCCTTCCAGCAGAGCCTGCTTAGCGGAAACAATCCGCTTTTCCCTGAGATGGCGGGAAAAATCTCCAACTTGCCGCTTCAAGGCCAGTAGAGAGAAGAAAATCCCGCTGCAGAAACCACCCACCGCCACCGCTATGAGCAGAAAAAACGGCATGGTACTGTTAAATTTCAACCCTTCACTCAAAGCCACCGAGGTCTCGACCGAATTAATATTGACGAAATAAGCAACCCCCAGAATAACCAGTAAACCACCAAAAAACATTGCACGGTAGACCATTAGATTAAATCCATAAAATTAAAGGTTAAAGGTTGGTTAAAAAATCAGTAATGGTAAGGCTCATTTTTAAT
The DNA here is from genome assembly GCA_021163565.1 of Candidatus Tharpella sp. GTDB lineage: Bacteria > Desulfobacterota > Anaeroferrophillalia > Anaeroferrophillales > Tharpellaceae > Tharpella. Next base: position 6,685 of record JAGGTT010000095.1, on the reverse strand, counting down.
AATAGTCATCGCCCGATAGAGCTGTTCAAAAAGAAGCAGACGGGCGAGCTCATGCGGAAATGTCATCGGTGACAGTGAAATAAGATGATCAGCCGCTTCCCGTAACGACGGGTCATAACCGAAAGGTCCACCGCAGAAAAATACCAGACGCTGCTGTCCACCCGTCATCAGGCGCTCCAGAAAAGCGGCAAGCTCACGACTGGTCATGGATTTTCCGCGTTCATCAAGTAGCAGTTTCAGACCCGCAGGCTTCTGGAACTCACCCAACAGATACGAACCTTGACGCCGGCAAAACGCCGCCGGAGTTTCACGTTTACCGGGTTTCCCCTCTTTAATCTCTTTAATGTCACAAGTAAAGTAACGATTTAAACGCCGCCGGTACTCATCTATCTCCCGACTGTAGACACTGTTTTTAGTTTTGCCAACCAACATTAAAAGTAGCTGCATCATCCGCATCCAATCAGTGGATTATTCTTTACTCTTGGAGACACAAGTCTGCTGACGTTCATCGTAAATAACCGGGGCATCACGCCAAACCCCCTCGAGATCATAATGAAGTCTGACATCATCATAGAAAACATGAACAACAATTTCGCCGTAATCAAGCAGAGCCCAACGACCACTCTGCAAACCCTCACTGCCTAAAGTGAAATGGCCGTGTTTTTTCATCTCCTGGGCAAGAAATTCACCGACCGCCTGAACATGACGATCCGAGTGACCACTGGCCACGATCATAGTGTCGGTTACCGAAGAAAGATCCCTGAGATCGAGAATGACAATGTCCTCAGCTTTTTTCTCCTCAAGAAGTTCCTTAATCAGAAAAATTTTTTTCCTGTCCTCTAAAGCCAACGTTCTTTTTTCACTCATTTAGTATACAACCCATATTTCGAAATATAATTTGCCACTCCATCCGGCACCAGATATCGCAATGAACGACCGGCAATTACCTCTCTCCGTACCATGCTGGAAGAGATATCAAGCCGGGTCACAGCCATAAAATGGAGTCGATGCCCTGAAATATGCTGATAACAACCACTCTTTTCATAACAAAATTCGCCCTTAAGCGCAAATGGAAAAAGATATTCCGCTGAATCACCATCTTCCGCCGCAAAACCTGATCTGGAGATAACAATAAAATCAGCCAGGCCGAAAAACTCCGGGAAAGCCCGCCAAGTCGCAATTTCACCCCAGGCATCCCAACCGATCACAAAATAGATCTCCGCCTGAGGAAAACGCCGCTTAAAATATTTAATGGTTGCAACCGAATAAGACATCCCACTCCGGCGGCATTCACAAGCACTCGTCCCCAGAAACGGATTACCGCTCCGTGCCTTTCGGACCATCATCAGACGCTCTTCAGCCGCCACCATCTCAGCTTCACCCTTATGCGGCGGCCGGGCCGACGGCACCAGGTAGAGTTTTTCCAAAGCGAAACTCTGGCGCACCTCCTCGGCAACCCGCAGATGACCAAAATGGATCGGGTTAAAAGTCCCGCCCAGAACACCGATACGCTTACTCTCTGATTTGCCCATTACCATAGATTATATATTTGGTTGTGGTCAGTCCTTCTAGTCCCATCGGGCCATAGGCATGTAATTTCGTCGTACTGATTCCGATCTCGGCTCCGAGTCCCATCTGACCACCATCGGAAAAACGAGTCGAAGCATTAACCATGACAACGGATGAATTGACCCGCCGCAGAAACTCCTGGGCCCGCTGATAGTCACGGGTAACAATGGTTTCGGTATGGTCGGAGCCATACTTGACAATATGAGAAATTGCTGCATCCAGATCAGCAACAACCTTGACCGCAATAATCAGATCCAGGTACTCCGCACCCCAATCAGAATCAGCCGCCGGGATCAAACCCTCCACCAGCGCACAGGTTCTGGTACAACCCCGAACTTCAACTCCGGCAGCTTTGAGCGCGGCCACCAGTACCGGCATAAATCCCGCCGCCATATCCTGATGAACCAGCACAGTCTCGGCCGCATTACAAACTCCCGGTCGATGGGTTTTGGCGTTAATCACGATATTTTCCGCCATCTCCGTATCGGCCCCGGCATCGACATAGACATGACAGACACCCTTATAGTGTTTAATCACCGGGATTCTGGAGTGTTCCACAACAAAACGAATCAAACCTTCGCCCCCGCGCGGGATGATAAGGTCAATCTCATCCTCGCACGCCAGCAGATAGTTTATCGCCAGCCGGTCGGTAAATGGCACAACCTGCACCACGGAAGCGGGGATGGCCGTCTCTTCCAGAGCTTCATGAAGAACCTCAAGCACGGCCATATTAGAGTGGAATGCCTCCGATCCGCCCCTTAAAATTACCCCGTTCCCGGATTTCAGACAGAGCCCGGCAGCATCAGCAGTAACATTGGGACGTGACTCATAGATCATTCCGACCACTCCCAAGGGAATGCGCATCTTCCCAATCTGCAGCTGATTCGGCCGCTGCCACATCCGGACTATTTCACCGACTGGATCAGGAAAGGCCGCAACCTCTTCAAGCCCTACCGCCATGCCCTCAATCACCTGATCACTTAGGGTCAAACGATCAATCATGGCTGGGCTCAAACCGTTGCCAACGGCCTTGTCAAGATCAATCCGGTTCTGTACCTGTAAAAAATCACGCCGTTTTCGCAAATTAGCCGCCATTGCCAGAAGCGCCAAATCTTTTTCCCGGGTTGGCGCTGCCGCCAGAATCCGGGCCGCAGCCTTTACCGAAACCGCTAAATCTTTAATACTTTTTTCAATATCCATCAGCTTGTTTCCTGTTTTATTCGCAGTTTTTCCTTACAGACGAGCCAGATTATCCCGGTGAATAACATCGGCCCCGGCATCATAACCCAAAAGAGCTGCTATCTCACGCGAATGCAGACCGGCGATTTTATTGATATCAGAAGCGTTATAAGCAACCAGCCCCCGGGCAATTTCAAGCCCTGCAGGATCAAAGCATGAAACCGGATCACCAACCCCGAAATCACCCTCCACCCGGATAACACCTTTAGGCAACAGACTGGTTCCCCGCTCAAGTAACGCTTTAACCGCACCCTGATCGAGATGAAGACTTCCTTTAGGTTCCACCGCAAAAGCCAGCCAGTGCTGACGGCAACTCAAACGGTTGGTTCGAGGTAGAAAGATAGTGCCCTCGTTCTCAGCGGCTAAAACCCGGGCCATAACTCCTGACCGCCGGCCATTGGCAATCACTGTCGGAATACCGTAAGCTGCGGCCTTGCGAGCAGCCTCAAGTTTACTGAGCATCCCTCCGGTTCCAGTTACACTTTTACCGACACAGGCAAAAGCCGTTATTTCATCATCAACTTCATCAATCAAGGGAACCAGAGATGCCGCCCCTGAAGCCTTGGGATCACAATCGTAAACACCATCAAGATCGGTCAGCAGCAACAGCAGATCAACTTCGGCCAGAGAGGTCAGAAGTGCAGCCAGATTATCGTTATCACCAAATTTTATTTCGCGTACGACAACCGTATCATTCTCATTGACTAACGGCAGTATTTCATTACCAAGCAACACCTGCAGGGTGTTACGGGCATTGAGATAACGCCGCCGGTTACGAATATCATCTGCGGTCAACAGCACCTGAGCCACGGCCACGCCATGACGGGCAAACTCCGTCTCATACTGCCGCATCAGACGCAATTGACCAACCGCGGCACACGCCTGCTTTTCAGGAATAGTTAGAGGTGGAGCCGAAAACCCCAGGGCCTCAAAACCGGCCGCTACGGCACCTGAAGTAACAACCACAAAGCTGTAACCCTGATCTCTTAAGGCGGTAATTTCAGCCGCAAAACGGGAAAAAAAAGGGTGGTTAAGCTGGCCTGATTCAGTTAAAACAGCACTGCCGATTTTTACCACCACCAATTTCACACCCGACAACGTTTTCTGGCGTACTTCCAGCATCATATCCCTAGTAAATATAAATCAAATGCAACAGTTCATTTTACAAAAGTAGTGTAAAAATTCAAAATTGTCAAAAAGTATCTTGTCATTTTCAAACTATTGCAGACAAAAGGATAAATTTCACTTGAACCGGATGCAACAATGTGATAACTATCACAGCATAACGGTTTAACTACTTAATAAATAATCATACCCCAACCTAACCCGCAACAGGCTGTGAAATGAAAACTAAAGAGCATAAGATTCCAGAAGCTACGATCAAACGTCTCTCAACTTATGTCAACTATCTGGGAAGACTCGGAACTGACAGCAACCCGGTTATATCTTCAGAAATACTGGGTGAATCATGCCAGGTCAGTCCCGCTCAGATCCGTAAAGATCTCTCCTATTTCGGTGAGTTTGGAGTGCGGGGAGTCGGCTATGACACGAAGAAACTGGAAGCCGAAATCAAAGATATTCTCGGCATCAACCACAACTGGCCGACAACCGTAGTCGGGGTTGGTAAATTGGGTCAGGCCCTGCTCAATTTTGACTTTTTCCGCAATCACGGATTCCGCATCATCACTGCCTTCGACTCCGACCCGAACAAGATCGGAACTGAAGCCGCAAACGGTGTAACCATTCAGTCGATCAGCAATATAGAAAAATGTGTCCGGGAAGAGAAAATCAGTATCGGCATAATTACCACCCCGGTCGCAGCCGCCCAGGACGTTACCGACAAACTCGTAGATGGCGGCATTAAAGGCATCCTCAACTTTGCTCCGATCAAGGTTAAAGTTCCTGAGACAGTTACATTGCGTAATGTTTCAATCACCAGTGAGCTCGATAACCTGGCCTACCTTCTGACCCAGAAAAAGCGCTAGGAACCAATCTTAATCCAGCTCATCGATAATCAACCGACCTGAGGATCAACCCCCGCGCCGGAGCGGTAATGCCGGCCGCGGTGCGCTCGCGGGCACTGATTATCTCCGCCATTGCCGGTGGTAAATATCGACCCCGGCCGCACTCGACCAGAGTACCGGCAATAATCCGTACCATATTCTTCAGGAAACCATCACCTTTGATAAAAAAGAGCAGGTAGGATCCGCGCTTTAACCAGCGGGTTTGAACAATCGTGCGCCGACTCGTAGCCGTTTTACCATCGGCAGCCTTGAATGAGAGAAAATCATGGCACCCCACCAGGAAATCTGCCGCCTGAGCCATCGCCGGAAGATTCAGCGGTTGCCGGATATGCCAGGCATAACGCCGCAAGAAAGGGTTTGCTACTGAACCGTTATCGATAACATAGAGATAGGTTTTAGCTATAGCTGACTTGCGCGCATGAAAATTTTGTGCCTCATCTTTAACCTGGCGAATCGAGATATCCTCCGGCAGAAGGCTGTTGCAGGCCGCCTGAATCCGATCCACCGACAATTTCCCGTTATAGGCCATGGAAGCCGTCTGACCCCAGGCATGAACCCCGGCATCGGTACGTCCCGAACCATTCAGATGACTTGATTCACCGGAAAATTTAAGGATCGACTCCTCAATCCGGGCCTGTACGGTTATGCCGTTCGGCTGAACCTGCCAGCCGTGATAATCGGTGCCATCGTAGGCTATGGTCAATTTGAGGGTACGATGGGATGAATTCAAAGGAAATTTGTAACCCGGTTGACCTGCACGAAACCGGAATAGATTCCGCCTCCGGACAAGAGTATAAAAGATATATGTCCGGCCTGTTTAAAAGCCGGAGCATTAACCTGACAGGTTATGGTGCGGTTGAAGTTATATCGAGAATAGTATAATTTTTCTGGCCACTTGGAGTCTGGAGAACGATCTCATCGTCAATCTCTTTACCGAGCAGTGCCCGGGCTAAAGGTGCGGCAATGGAAACCCGTCCATGATCAATATCAGCCTCATCCTCACCAACCAGTTGATAGACAATTTCTACACCTGAATCTTCATCGAAAAGGGTTACATAAACCCCGAATACCACCCGCTCAAGATTTGCCATCTGGGTCGGGTCGATAACCTCGGCCCGGGTTAGACGATCACCTAGGTGATTGATGCGGCCCTCGACAAATGATTGACGATTTTTCGCCGCGTCATATTCGGCATTTTCACTCAGATCACCATGATCACGAGCTTCGGAAATATCCCGAATAATCTTTTGTCGTTCAACCGTTTTTAGATGATTAAGCTCATCTTTAAGTCGTTTATAGCCGTCCGGAGTGAACGGCACTTTTGCCATACTGCACATTAAAAGCTACTCCATTACAATCAAATTGTTTAACCTTTATGGTAGTCCTGAATCGCCATCAGATTAACCTCGCGATTATTTAACGCGGCAATCGCCAGAGCCGCACCTTGCGCCCCCGGCAGAGTCGTAAAATAGGGGATTGCATTATCTAGAGCAACCCGCCTGATATAGAGCGAGTCCTCATGCGAACGGGCATCACCGGGAAGATTGATAACCATATCAATTTCTCCGTTTAAAACCAGATCAATCGCGTTGGGACGACCCTCTTTCTGTTTTTTAATCATCCGGTTATCAATCCCCAGATCATTTAAGGCCCGGGCGGTGCCGGAGGTGGCAATAAAATTGAACCCCGCTTTGAGCAGCGGTTCAGCAATACGTTCAAGACCACACTTATCACTCATACTCAGAAAAACCGAGCCTTTAATCGGCAGTGGATTACCGGCCGCCTCCTGGGCTTTAGCAAAAGCCAGCGGGAAATCATGGTCAATGCCCATAACTTCACCCGTCGATTTCATT
>JAGGTT010000301.1 GCA_021163565.1 Candidatus Tharpella sp. | reverse complement strand
CTGAACTTTGCTGAAAAGAGTTGCAGGCAGCGGTCAAGAAAAACCTTTAAGACTCCGTTGGCCCCGATAAAATAGGTCGGTGAAGCAATGATCAGAGCATCGGATTTTGCCATGGCTTCGGCAACCTCTAGAAAATCATCATCCAGCGGACAACTGCCACTCACGAGACAAGCGTAACATCCTTTACAAGGTTTTATATCTTTACCGGTCAGGCGTACCAGGGTTAGTTCATGTTCCTCAGGGATATGGCGGCAGACCTCTTTAATTAGAACTTCACAATTACCTGATTCACGCGGTGAAAGGATCAGCGCGACAATATTCTTTTTCATAATTTCCCCTTGGAATGTGATTCTGATATCTAGACAAGAGTCGGCAACCCTTTCTATCTGAAATCTTCTGTAAATTCAATTAAATAAGTTGCTAAAAAAATATGTAACAAATTTATTAGCAATAAAATATAACACTTTTATATAATTTATGGCAAATTCACAACATTGTCTACATAAGGTATAAGCACCCTGTTGAAAAGCTGTTAACAACCAATAAAGGTAGTCATAATTATCTTATGGAGAAAAACCTATGAAAAATCTCACTAAAATTATTAGATATAGTTTTACCAATAATTTTCAATAGGTTATAAATGTCAAGAAGATTATAAGATATACTTGAAAAATGTTTGATAAGAATTGATCGACAATGATTTCAAGCTGTTAACAAGCAATAGCAAAAAAAAATAAAAAAAACAAGGTTCGAAGCTATCGGCATTAAAACAGAAGGCAAAAAAATGATCCTGCACATTTTTAGTGCGCCATTATCAAATCATGTTAAAAAAGCAGCATATTGTCCTTGACAAACACTATATCCCCTGTTAACTGGACGGCGGCAAAGACACTTCAACCCTGAAATCATAAGGCTTTCCCTTGTCTGTAATAAATGCAATCATCCTCGGAATAATTCAAGGTCTAACCGAATTTCTGCCGGTCAGCAGTTCCGGTCATCTGGTGATCGCTGAACACCTGCTTCCCGGCTGGCAGCAGACCGGGATAGTTTTTGAGGTACTTCTCCACCTGGCAACTCTTCTGGCGGTAATAATATTCTTTCGCCGGGATCTGTTTTTATTATTCAAGTCACTCTACACAAAAAGTGCCGAAGCTTCGCAACAGCGCCATCTTCTGCTATTGTTGATCCTGGCAACTATTCCGACCGGAATAATCGGGCTGGCTGGAAAAAAGATTTTTGTCTCTCTTTTTGACCGGCTTGATGTCGTCGGCGTCATGTTACTGGTGACAGCCCTGTTTTTGTGGCTGGCTGAGATTCCGAGAGAATTCAAGAAGGAAGGCTGGGGCCGCATAAGTGATGCCGTCCTGATTGGCATAACTCAGGGTCTGGCCATTATCCCGGGGATTTCACGTTCAGGATCGACAATCTCTGTGGCCATGATGCTTGGGATAGAGCCGGAGAAGGCCGCCCGGTTCTCTTTTCTACTCTCAATTCCGGCAATCAGCGGAGCGGCGCTGCTGAATTTTAAAGAGATAAGCGATATTCCGACAGAGCAGATCCCGGCATCGTTATGCGGGGCCCTGGCCGCCCTGCTAACCGGCCTTTTAGCGCTTAAACTTCTGCTTATGATAATCAGAGAGAGACGTTTACGGATCTTCTCCATCTACTGTGTGATTGTCGGCAGTGCCGCCCTGCTACTGTCATTTACGGGATAATTTATCCACAGGCATCTGATAGATTCCAGCATTATAGATAAAGAATAATCTGTGCATCCGGTCAAAACCATTTTTCTCCATAAGCAACAGTTGTCAGTTTTTTTGCTCAGCTTAAAAATTATCACTAAAAAAGAAGGCACAAAGCTTTTTCTGCTTTGTGCCTTCTCACGTTAAGACTATCTCTATCGTTCAGATCTCTACCGTCCGGGACACTGCCTGGCGACTTCAGGCACGATATTTTTATTACCATAGGCCTTTTCGAAATGAATGGCAAATTCACCCGCCAGCTTTTGGGCCCGTTTGTCGTAAGTATTAGCATCCCGCCAGGTATCTCGTGGATTCAGGATCTTAGCCTCAACTCCGGGACAGCTTTGCGGAATCATGACATGGAAAACCGGATCGTGAATGTAATCTACTTCAGCTAAATCACCGTTCATTGCCGCTTTCACCAACGCCCGGGTCAATTTGATATCCATGCGCTCGCCCTCACCGAAGGGGCCGCCGCTCCAACCGGTATTAACAAGAAAAACCTCAGATTTATAACTCTCCATCCGGGCTCCGAGCATGCCTGCATAAACGTCCGGATTGCAGGGCATGAAAGGTTCTCCAAAGAACCGGGAGAAGGTGGTGACCGGTTCGGTAATTCCGGTTTCCGTACCTGCCAGTTTACTGGTGTAACCCATTAAAAACCATAACATTGCCTGAGCCGGATCAAGTTTGCTGATTGGTGGCAGAACTCCGTTGGCATCAGCCGTAAGAAAAAGGATCGTCTGCGGATGGCCGGCAACGGATGAAGGTTTGATATTACTCAGTTCCGACAACAGGTATGAACCTCGGGAGTTTGGAGTCAGGCGTTCATCATCAAAATCAAAAAAACCATTCGGATAGACCATCGCGTTCTCGACAATCGAACCATGATTCAAGTAGTCATCCTCATGCATGATCGCCTGGTATATTTCAGGCTCTTTTTCGGCATCGATATTGATCATCTTGGCATAACAACCGTTTTCAAAATTGGCTACTCCGACATCACTCCACCCATGTTCGTCATCTCCGAGCAGGGCCCGTTCAGGGTCGGCCGAAAGTGTGGTCTTGCCGGTTCCGGAGAGACCCAGCAACAGCGCCACATGACCATTCGGACCCTCATTTGCCGAGCAGTGCAGCGGCAGAATTCCGACTTCCGGCAACATGTAGTTCATCACTGAGAACATCAGTTTTTTTACTGAACCACAGTAGGCTGAGCCGTAGACGATCCCAACCCGTTGATCAAGATCAATAACCACTGCCAGATCGGAAGCCTTACCGTCAGCGAGATTACGCAGGCGGCCCTGATAGCGATCCCGGTCAAGTTTATCGTAAGGCAGGGCCAGCAACGTGAACTCTCTATCGGAAAAAAAAGATTTTTCAATATCATCCGGTATGGGACGAAACATGTTGTCCGTGAAAAGAGCAGTCAGAGCTTGATCGGTGACTGTCTTTACAGGCAAAGCATAAGCCGAGTCGGCTCCCAAAACCCGATCAGTCACATAAAGATCACTTTTTTTGCTTAAAACCTCAACCGCGTCGGAAAAAAGCATCTCAAAAGTCTCTTCCGAAACCGGGATATTATTAGGTGAATCCCAATCGATCTTGGATTCACTTGTGGCTCTTTTGACAATCAGGGTGTCTTTTGGGCTGCGACCGGTTGATTCGGGCGGTGTCCAAGTCGCTAAAGCACCGTTAGCGGCAATTATGACCTCACGATTATCAACTGCCATTCTGATCATATCCGGTCGCGCCGGATTTTCGGCAACCCGCTCGCGGGCTTCCAACATTGCATCAACTACTGCTCTTTTACTCATCATTGTCCTCGACTTACAATAGGTTAAAGTTACAGGTTTACTCTCTGTGCAGCCCAGTTTAATAGCATCCGGACCGACTTTAATAAATTATGGCTGTTTACTGGTTCTTACCTTTTTGCCGGGAGTATCTTCTGCCGTTTTCCGGCTGCGGCTCGATTATTTTTTCAGACGCGACAAACTCCACAATCCGGCTGCCGTTATAAATATTGTTTACATCATGCACAAGGTCGGCTGAAGGTTGCAGAGGAAAATTTTCCAGCGCCATGACAATCCGGCACTCAGGCATCCTGAGATTGATAAAAGCCGGGATCGTGCCTTTATGACGTTCAAGAACATCCTGCAACAGGGCCAGCCGGGCCGGAGCCGACTGTTCGTATGAAAGATTAAACTCGACTTTTTCGATTACAGTCGAAAGTGCTTCATCCAGACCGAAAACCTCACTGACAATCATCTTGGCCTTGGTCTGGTCATCATTTATCTCAACCCGCCCTTCTAGGACCAGCGGCTCATCATCAACAATATAATCTTTGGCTTTAAGATAGGTTTCCTCAAAAAGAGTGACTTCAACCGAGCCGTACAGATCCTCAAGCACGGCAAAAGCCATTAATTTTCCAGAGCGAGTGCGTTTACTGCGGACTGAATTCAAAAGGCCGCCAATCCGGGCTGAAGACGAATTACCACAGTTCACCAACTCCGCGGTATTTGCCGTGGTGCAGCGCTGGAGCTCATCCACATGCCGCTGTAACGGATGGCTGCTTAAATAGAAGCCCAGAACATCACGCTCGAAAACCAGCTCCTCCTTGTCATCCCAGGTTAACACATCCTCCGGATAACAAGCCTCGTCGAAAATAGGTTCATCCCCGGCAAAAGCAAAAAGCGACTGCTGGCCGCAGACCCGGTCGCGGGATGCTGAATGACCGCTCTCCATGGCAGTATCAATTGCCGCAAAAAGTCTGGCTCGGGCAATATTCTCCTCATCAAAAGCTCCGGCCTTGACGAGACTTTCAAGCACCCGGCGGTTAACCCGGGAAAGATCTATCCGGCGACAAAGATCAAACAGTGACGAGTATCTACCCTCAATCTCACGTACCCGGATAATTTCCGCAGCTGCTTTAACTCCGACATTCTTGACGGCCGCCAGACCAAACCTGATATTGTCATCAATCACCGTAAATGAAAGTTCACTGACGTTGATATCAGGTGGCAGCACCTTAATTCCCATACTCCGACATTCAGCGATATTCTTTATCACCTTGTCGGTGTTGTTCATATCTTCCATCAGCAACCCGGCCATGAACTCAACCGGGTAGTGAGCCTTTAAGTAGGCGGTCTGGTATGCGATGTAGCCGTAGGCGGTGGAATGCGACTTATTGAAACCGTATTCCGCAAACTGTGCCATCAGATCAAAGATTGCTTCAGCTTTGTCGGGATCAATATTATTTTCACGAGCCCCGTTGAGAAAACTCTCACGTTGGGAGGCCATGACATCAGCTTTCTTCTTACCCATAGCCTTACGCAGAATATCAGCTTGTCCCAGGGAGTAACCCGCCAGCTTCTGCGCAACTTGCATAACCTGTTCCTGATAGACGATAACGCCGTAGGTTTCTTTGAGAATCGATTCAAGTTCAGGCAACAGATATTCAACCTTCTGCCGACCGTGCTTACAGGCGATGAAATCGTCGATCATTCCGCTCTCAATGGGGCCGGGACGATAGAGAGCCACGAGAGCAATAATGTCCTCAAAACAACCCGGCTTGAGACGGACCAAAAGATCCTGCATGCCGCTGCTTTCAAGTTGAAATACCCCGACCGCGGCTCCGGATGAGAGCAATTTATAGGTTTTTTCATCATCTAGGGGAATTGTGCTGATATCAAATCGCTGAGCTTCATCCGCAACACTGAGGTTGATTATTTTTAAGGCGTTATCGATAACCGTCAGAGTTTTCAACCCCAGAAAGTCAAACTTTATCAGACCCAGTTCTTCGACAAACCCCATATCGTACTGAGTGACAATGACATCACCCTCTTTGGCACCCTTATAAAGTGGTAGATAATCAACCAGCGGCTGATCAGTTACCACCACACCTGCGGCATGAACCGAGGCGTGTCGGTTGAGACCTTCAAGTGAATGGGCGACCTCAAGAAGCTCTCTCTCCAGAGCATTTCCCTGACGCAGGCGGGCAAGTTCCGGCTCCTGGGCTTCAGCTTTTTTCAGGGTCATACCGAGATCAGTCGGAACCAGTTTGGCAATCCGGTCGACCTCTGAGTAGGGCAT
>JAGGTT010000154.1 GCA_021163565.1 Candidatus Tharpella sp. | reverse complement strand
TTGTAGATGGCGATAGTCAATTCACGGTCAAGCATCTCCCGGCAATGGCGTTCCTGTAAGGGGAGTGGATAACCGCAGAATGACATGGCCGCCGGTATTTGGTAGGAGGTGATCGGCATAGGAGAGTTGTCGCGAAGGTGTGCTTTGCCGGGCACGGTGCTTTCCGCTACAGTCAGTGCCGGAGTTGCGATGAGGCAGAGGCCGATAATAAACTGTTTGATTTTAAATCCTTTTTTACAGTACATAGTGAGAACTTGTAGTATCTTTCAGGATATTCGTCAACTACCAACTTGTATATATTTGAGGTTGCAGATTCAGTTTAAGATAGATTTTATTATGGAGACTGTGGCTCAAACCAGTAACTATGACTATGGCAAGAAGGCGTAAAAAAAGTAAAAATCTAAGTAAGTTGCGCAATTACTTTCTGTTACTGCTGTTATTGATAGTTCTTTTAACCGGGCTTCAGGTTTTTGTTTTCGGTTACGTGAAACCGCCTCTGACCATCTCCCGCGCCCATTCCTGGATAAATTATACTCTTATGAGAGGCCCCCGGCCGCAGACCGGTCAATGGGTGCCGCTGGCGGGTTTTTCACCGGATCTCCGCCGGGCCGTAATGGCTTCTGAAGATCAACGTTTCCTCTCCCATCACGGTTTTGATTTTATTGAATTAGGTCAGGTACTGCGTTCTCTGCGTGAAGGCGGTTATCTGCGCGGAGCCAGCACCATCACCATGCAGACCGCCCGCACCATGTTTCTCTGCCCGGCTCGGAACTGGGGCCGGAAACTGGCGGAAGCATACTATACTCTGCTGTTGGAAATTATCTGGAGTAAAGAGAAAATCCTTGAATTTTATCTGAACAGTGTGGACTGGGGGCCGGGACTGATCGGCGCCGAAGCCGCCTCGATCAGATATTTTCACTGTCGAGCACTTGAGCTTAATCGGGAACAGGCGGCCCATCTGGCAGCAGTTCTGCCGGGGCCGCATCTCTGGCGGCCGGATCAACCCAGTGCTGCGGTGAAGCGCCGAGTTGAGAGAATTCTCAAAGAGATCCCGAAGGTAGCTCTGGTTGGAAACCGGTTAAAAAATTGAGTCGACTTTTTTAATCTTGACAACTTTCCGGTAACCGTTGTAGTCAATATTGTTTTTCATTGAAGATTAAATAATTACTGATAAAAAAGATTATGGGGTTTTTGCAGAAGATCAAATTTTGGCGGCGCTCAGCAGCGCCGCAGCCGGGCGATGATCATTCGGTTGAATCGCAGTCTGTGAAGATGAGTGACACGCCTGATGTCTCTGGAGCGACTGTTGTTACCGCTGAAAGTGATACCAGTCTCTCTCTTTATCAGACTGGTGAAGGGCGGGTTTTTTTGCTGGGCCTGTTGCTTACTCTGGTTTTTATAGCTTTGGTTGCCTATTATCTGACTATAGATATGAAAACTGGACAAACCCTGTTGCTGGCCTTTGTCGCGCACACCTTTGGCGGGCGGGCGGCTGGTATTGGGCTCTGTATCGCCTTTAACTTTAGTGTCTGGGTGACCATTTTCTATAATCTGTTTCTTGAAGTTCTTATCGTTTGTTACTGTTACTCACTCTTTGTCTTTTCTTTCAAAAACTACCTTAATTGTAAATGGCTCACAATTGCCACCAAGAACGCCGAGAAACAGGCGCTTAAGCACAAAGATGTCGTGGCTCGTTACGGTTGGCTGGGGATTTTTGTTTTTGTCATGATCCCATTGCCAATTACCGGCCCCGCAGCCGGGTCGATTATCGCTTATTTTTTAAAATTCAGCATTAAACGTAATTTTGCCGCGGTGTTTTCGGGAACCTTGGCCTCCATCATTATCTGGACCTGTTTTTTTGATTATCTGGAACAGCATATCGCGATCTTCAAATACGCAGTCGTAGCTGTCATCATGGTGCTGTTTCTATCCTATTTTAAGACTATTAAACGCTGGTTCACGCAGGAGATAGATGTCGAGGAGTAGGATACTTTTTTTATAAAAATATGGTTTAATTTTTATCTGGCAGTTTTACCGGAGGAGCCTGATGGAAGCAAGATTAGCGTTAAAAGGTGATGTCACAAATATTGAAACCTGGGATGAGTTTTCTCAAGATCTGATCGTGGCGGTTGACAGCGGTGCGAAAAAGCTGGTGCTTGATATGGAGAGAGTGACCTATCTAAACTCCAGTGCTTTAGGTTCGATAGTCAGCGCGCAGAAAAAAATGAGTGAGCGTGATGCGGAGATGGTTCTGGTTAATGTCTCAAAAAAACTACTTCAGTTTTTTGAACTCTATAATCTGACTGAAATTCTGACGGTTAAATAATCCCTGTTCCAAAATCTGATTATGTCTTGAAACTCAATTCGGTTTGGAACGCCGTAAAAAATCGTTGCCGGTCGTATTTTATCTGACTTAGCAGTAAGCTTATTGCTACGGTTCCAACCCCAGCTCTTTCCGCAAATATTTATTTACTTCAATCAGTCTTTCGATAATTTGATCCCTTTCCTGGGGTAGCTCAGTCGGGCTTAGTTCCAGAGTCACCGCGCCTTCATAATTACGATCATTAAGCAGGTAGAGAAAACGGGTCAGAGGGAGAATGCCGCGGCCGGGGAAGAGGTGCTCGCGTTTATGTCCATAATCACTGAAATGGATATTTCTGACTCTGCCGCTGACCAGAAGTCGTTGGAATTCTCCGAGGAAATTGGGGTTGTGAGATCCGATGTGGGTTGTGTCAAAGGTCATGAAAAGATTGTGCTTTTCTATGAAACTTAACATCTCCGATGATTTTTTTAGAATATTAGGGTTGAAACGGATACGGTTGCCGACATAAGGCATATTTTCTATGGTAACAATTACTTTGCTGTCGCTGACCAGTTTCTGGTAGTCTTCAATCTGGTGGAACCAGCGCCAGAAGGTGAACTCCGGCGGGAACCACAGGGGGGGATGGAAGTTGACTAGAGGAATCTCTAAATCGCGGGCTAAGGTAATGCATCTCAGCAGAGACATGCCGCCGTGACCCCATTTGTGTAATTTGAAAAAAGGGGCATGAATTGACTCTATCGGGCATATTTCAAGTAACTTCTTTATAATTTTATGGGGATCCCGATTTTCAAACAGGGTGTTTATAATCAGTTCAACCCCATCATAGCCGCATTCATCCGCAATCTTGAAGATATCCGTGATCTCTCTCGTATAGAGAGTGCCGGCTGAAAGGACAACCTTTCTCTTCGGGAGAGATTTACCTGATGGTAATGGAGAGGGGGCATGCATATTAAGGTCGCCGGGCTTTATCTATGATTAATGTTGGAATCAGTTTAGGTCCTGGTTGGGAAAAAGTTCCTGACCCGCAGACTTATAGGTCCCGGTTGACCCGTGTTGATAATGAAATCGTCAATTTTGACAACCGGCATCAGGTCAATCGTCGAACTGGTTATAAAGACCTCGTCAGCCTGGCAGAGTTCATCGTAGTAACACTCTTTTTCAACGCAGCCGATATTGTGCCGCTCTGCCTGTTCCAGAATGAATGAACGAGTGATACCGTTTAATATCTGCCGATCGGCAGGTGGCGTGTAGAGGATATCATTTTTGACGATAAAGATATTGGCGGTAGTACACTCGTGGACGATCTTGTCCGCAGTGACAAACAGTGCCTCCTGACATCCTTTATCGGTCGCTTTTTGTTTCATCATAACATTTGGCAGAAGCGCGGTGCTTTTAATATCACAACGGCTCCAGCGGATTTCCGGAACCGTAATTATCGCGACCCCCTGGTTGAAAAGTTCAGGAGCATATTCGGGCCGGGCTCTGAATGTCATGACCAGGGTTGCTTGAATACCTGTAGAATAGTTATGCCGTCGGGGTGCTACGCCTCGGGTTATCTGGATATAGACCATACTTTCGGAAAAACCGGCTTTTTTAATTCCGGTTTCAATGATCTTGCTGATCTCATCAAGTGAAGCCGGCAGTTCAAGTGAGATGGCATCGGCACTTCGCTGCAGTCTGTTCAGGTGTTCATCAAGCCCGAAAAGTATGGAATTACAGGTGATGATTACTTCATAGATGCCATCGGCAAAAAGGTAGCCCCGGTCATTTATCGGTACTGACGCTTTCTCCAGAGGGATAAAAGAGTCATTAATATAGGCAAGCTCCAACATTTTATGATTTCCTGTTCTGGTTCTGGTTGCAGATTGAAGGCGGTAGCTGTTATCCAGCAATTCAATACGATGAGGTCAAGCTAAAGTCAAGTGTTTTTGCCTTTTGAGCCGGTTTTCTGAAGCGGATGATCTCTTGCCGGCGGGCGGTCTCAGTTCGGGTTGTGTGCTGCATTTTGTCCCTGGTTTTCTGGGTCTGCTGGTTGGTTTAATCATCTATTTTGAAAAAAAAATACGGTCAGATTCAAACAGCTATTTACTTAGATTTAACTATGGGTTATATGGATAAGGCGAAAGGTTTTCAAAAGAGTATGAATTCCGTGCGTTATAGCTGACGGGTTAAGGCCGGGAATCAGTCTGTCGGTGATTCTGGTTGAGTAGATACGACGAATCAGGCAGTAACTGAAAATTGACAAATAGGCCCCCTTTGGTTAAGAAAAAAAGAGTTTGCCTATGAGGATGCAGGGAGCAACATATAGTGAACGAGACGAAAAAAACTGACTGGATTTTGTTTCTGGCTTCAGGTTGCGGCTTGGGGGTGTTGCCGAAAGTACCGGGTACCTGGGGCTCGCTTGGGGCTCTGCCTTTATGGTTTCTTTTAGCCTGGGTCAGTAACGGTTGGTATCTGCTGCTGGTTCTGCTGCTCTCGGGATTTGCAATATGGATCGCCGACGAGGCCGGAAAACTGTTCGGTGTGGTTGACAGCCCGGTAATTGTTATTGATGAAATTGTCGGTCTGATGCTGGCCCTGGTCGGGGTTCCCTTAACTTTTGGTAATGCTTTGGCAGCGTTTGTAATTTTCAGGTTTTTTGACATTATCAAACCATTTCCAGCGAATTGGTGTGAGGAAAATCTGCCCGGTGGACTGGGTGTCATCGCTGATGATCTGGTTGCCGGGGTTATGACTTGGGTGGTTATGCAGCTGTTTTTTGTTTAGGGTACCTTGAAAAATTGCCTTTTTGTCCGATTACTGCGTTAGGCTCAAATTTTAATCCTCAAAATACTTAATGTATTCTTGCGGTTAAAATCTTCACCTGCCTTGTACTCGAACAAAAATTCTAATTTTTCAAGACACCCTTTAAATATGATAGCAACTTTATGAGACTTGAAATATTTAGACAATACTTTTACATATTCCGGTTTGAAGCCGGAACAGGAGTTTTTTATGGATAAGAATCGTCTGCGTGCGATGGATATGGCGGTCAGTCAGATTGAGAAGGAGTTTGGCAAGGGTTCAATTATGCGTCTTGGTGATGAATCCCGGGCGCAGGGAATTGATGTGATTTCAACCGGTTCCCTAAGTCTTGATATCGCTTTGGGGGTCGGCGGGATTCCCCGGGGCCGGGTGATCGAAGTTTACGGTCCTGAATCTTCAGGTAAAACAACTTTGGCTCTGAGTATAGTCGCTGAAGCCCAGAAGGTCGGCGGGGTTGCCGCTTTTATTGATGCTGAACATGCTTTAGATGTTATTTACGCACGTAAACTTGGGGTCAATGTTGATGATCTGCTGGTCTCCCAACCTGACACCGGGGAGCAGGCTCTGGAAATAACCGAAATTCTGGTGCGGAGCGGGGCTATTGATGTGGTGGTTGTCGATTCAGTTGCGGCTCTGGTTCCTCGGGCTGAGATTGAGGGTGATATGGGTGACTCGCATATGGGACTGCAGGCCCGACTCATGTCGCAGGCCTTGAGGAAACTGGTGGCAGCGATCAGTAAATCGAAGGCCACAGTTATTTTTATCAACCAGATCCGGATGAAGATCGGGGTAATGTTCGGCAATCCGGAGACGACGACCGGAGGAAACGCTCTGAAATTCTACTCCACAGTGCGTCTTGAAATTCGGCGGACCGGAACCATCAAAAAAGGTGATGATGTTCTTGGTAATGCCACCCGGGTCAAGGTTGTAAAAAACAAAGTTGCCCCGCCTTTTAAGGAGGCCCGGTTTGATATACTTTTTGGTGAGGGTATATCAAAAGCCGGTGATGTTCTTGATCTTGCGGTTGATTGTGGAGTTGCCGAAAAGAGTGGTTCATGGTACTCATACAATGGTGAGCGTCTGGGACAGGGGCGTGATTTTGTTCGTAGTCATCTCAAAGAAAATCTTGATATCCTTGATGAAATGGAGTTGAAGGTGCGGGAGTTCTACTCAATCCCAGTTGCCGGAGGCGATAAATCGAAGGCGGCAGTTCCGGGAAAAGAGTAATCGAGTCGATGTTGTCAGCGGTGCAGACCGACAGAATAGTCGCAGATTGACAAAATAGTCGCAGATTGACAAAATAAAATCTTTAATTCAGTTTTGACTCCGGTGGAACCGGACTAGGTGAATCATGATTGAACTATTTCATAAAATTCTCCAGACTGCACTTAAATTCCAGGCTTCTGATATCCATCTAAAAGTCGGCTCGCCGCCGATTGTCCGGGTTGATGGTAAGCTTTATCCGTTCAAGGATTTCGCCCGTCTCAATGATGAAAACCTGAAGGAGATGGCGGATCAGATGATGGAGCCGTCTCAGAAGGTGCATTTTAGTGAATTTCATGAGGTTGATCTGGGTTACGGAATTCCCGGGATCGGACGTTTCCGGGTTAATATCTATCAACAGAGAGGTTCCCTGGTAATTGCCATGCGGGCGATCTCTTTCGAGGTCCTAGATTTTGCTTCACTGCACATGCCGCCGGTTGTCGAGAAAATGATTGATGAATACCGCCGTGGTCTGATTCTGGTGACCGGTACGACCGGAAGTGGCAAGAGTACAACCCTGGCGGCAATGATAGATTATGTCAATAATAACCGCAGTGAAAATATTATCACGATTGAAGATCCCATCGAGTACCTGCATCGCGATAATAGAAGTATTATAAATCAGCGTGAGATCGGTTTTGATACAACCACTTATGCATTGGCTCTGCGTGCAGCTTTAAGGCAGGATCCAGATATCATTCTGGTCGGAGAGATGCGTGATCTGGAGACCATTGAGATCGCCCTGACGGCGGCTGAAACCGGCCATCTGGTTTTAAGTACGTTGCATACTATCGATGCCGTTGAGACGGTTAACCGGATTGTTTCAGCTTTTGAGCCGCATCAACAGCCGCAGGTAAGGTTGCAGTTGGCGAGTATCATGCGCGGGGTTATCTCACAGCGCCTGATCGATCGTTGTGATGGAAAAGGCCGGATTCCGGCGGTTGAGGTTATGGTAAACACGCCGATCGTGCGTGAGTGTATCTGTGATCCCGATAAAACGGTAGAGATTAATGATGCAATCTTGAAAGGACAGGCAATCTACGGTATGCAGTCATTCGACCAGTCGATATTAAGCCACTATCGCAGTGGTATGATTTCATACGATGAAGCCCTGCTCCAGAGTAGTAACCCGGATGACTTCCTGCTTAAAGTTGAGGGTGTCAGTTCGACTTCGGACACGAGCTGGGATGCTTTTGACGGAACGAATGATGAAACGGATGGCGCTGAAACGGATGTCGAAAGATTTGCTAAATGAGCCCCAAAGCTCCGGTTTCAGCTTGGTGGAAAGCCCAGGAGCTTCTGGCCCGCCGGGCGCATGGCAAACAGGAGCTGATAAACAAACTTAAGCTGCGGGATTTCTCCGCGCCTGAGATAGATGCAGCGATCAGGCGTTTGCTCGAAAAGGGATTTCTGGATGATGAAGCCTTCGCCAGAAATTTCACTGAAGAGCTTTTTTTTCGTCGCGGATATGGCTTCCATGCTATTATGGTGCGT
>JAGGTT010000177.1 GCA_021163565.1 Candidatus Tharpella sp. | reverse complement strand
CCGGGGGGGAGATCACAGAAACGTTCCGCCGGAGTGTGATAAATTGCCTGAAAAAAATCCCTCTGCACTTCGGATATCGAAAGAATAACCGTCTCTTCATCAGGCGCGAAAACAACCCTTTCAAATTCCGATAAAACACGAAAACGAGAGGTCAAACGATAGAAAAGATTTTTCCCTTTGACGGTCTCCGCATAACAGGGATCAGCGGCATAGTAGAGATCGAGACCGGGCATTTTATTAAAACCGACCACTGCCTGATAACTATTCGTTTTAACTTTATCCCGCACCCGGTCAGAGAAAGAGAGATACTGACGGTGATGACTCAGTCCTTTCCCCGGGAGATGATAAAAATTTATTCCGGGTGGGGTTTGCGGCGGCTCACCCTGCAGTCGCGCAGCATATATATCAATCTCAGCTCCTGCTTTTAAGCATAGTTCGGCAATCCGCAGACAATCCCGCTGCAGGCCCCCGTAGGGGAAATATTTGAACATCGTAAATGCAAGTTTCATAACGATATTAAGACACTCTTAAAACTTTTAGCTGACAAAGTTATTGTTGCACAAATTTCAGTAGACGTTTCCTGAATATAGCACTGGAAAAATTTTTTTCCACTCGTTCAAAACCTGCCACAACCAGATTTTGCCGGGATTCCGGATCAAGTTGCAAAGATTCCAGCAAGCGGCGGGCGATTCCGTCAACATCCCCAGCCTGACAGAGTTGCGCATCTGCGTCCAGAACCTCGCAGATGCCACCCCGATCAGTCGCTACAATTGGAATCTTACAGACCATAGCCTCAAGCAGCACCCGGGGAAAACCCTCGGTGACAGAGGTTAACGCAAAGAGATCAAAAGCCGGCATAAAGCGCACAGCGTCATCTTTTGCACCGGCAAAAATAACCACAGAATCCGGAAGCTGCAGCGATTTCACCTGGTCTTTTAAATCATTCTCAAAACGACCCGCTCCGATAATCACAAGAGATGACAAGGGCAGAACCTTATAGACTTTCGCAAAGGCTGAAATCAAAGTTTTTTGATCCTTAGCCCGGACCAGCCGCCCGACATGGCCGACAACCTGAACTTCCAGCGGGATTCCAAGTAATTTCCGCGCCTCATTACGTGAGAAAAGAGAGGCTCTGGTTGTTTCAATATCGACTCCATTCGGCAGAGCCAGAACATCCTCCGGGGAAAAACCGAAACCCGCCTGCAAAACGTCCTCTCTGACGGCTTCCGAAACCCCGATAAAACGACAATGTTTTTTCAGAAAAAACCGCCCGACCAAACGCCGGGAGAGACTCTGCAACTGGTAGAGAGCATGCACCACGGAAAAAACCATAACATCTTCGGTTCCCAGGGTTTTCAGTGCAGCGACCGCGATAGTTGTCGCCTTCCAGCGGTGAGCAAGAATAACTGAAGGGTTGACCCGGCTGATAATTCGAACCAGCTGCTGTCGCGCCTGTCGGCGCAAACCTTTTAACTGTTTCCGACTGAGATTTAAGAAGATAACTTCATCAGCGATTACAGTTTCCCTGACATCAGTCTCATCGGAACCTGCCATGAAAACCACAACTTTATAAAAATCAGCCGGAAAAGCATCAAGATACTGATTATAGGTTGTGCGCAGAGTATCGTCTCGATAACGAATCTGCAGAACGCTTTCAGACTGCCGGCGGCTCTCTTTATGACTCATCAATCTTTTACCTTAAAGAAGAGGAACGATCCGGGCGAAATTCAATAACAACACCATAACAAGGAAACAGATAGCAGAGATTCTCTTCATAGAACTCCTGCATCCAGGGTGTCAAATTAAAGAGTTTTTCATGCATCCGCTTCCACCATTTGCGACCCCTGAATGGTGAACGAAAGCGCAGCTTCAGAGAGATGATTTCAAGTCTGGATTCGGTATAGAAAGTCGGTACCTGACGGCGATATTTATGCTGCTTCTGACTGTAGTAAAAGAAGTTATAGAGTCCAAAAAAACGCACATGGGTAGGATCAGAATAGTGGTAGGGATTAGAGAAGTGAGGCACCATCAGATGACAGACACCATCACTCTTCAAGACCCGGATAATTTCGGTGATAAGCTGGTCAAAATTATTGATATGTTCGAAAAGACTGCGGGCATGGAGCCTATCAACACTGGCATCAGGCAGGAAAGAGAGGCCCGCTTCCAGATCGGCAACGATGTCGACGTTATCCAGATCAACCAGATCAATCCCGATCCGTCCATCCGTGCTGAAAGGTTCTACCTTATCTCCACAGCCGAGTTCGACAACTATCGGCTCCAGCCCAGCCAACACAGTCTCAAGATCAATTTTTATTTTTGCAACAGAGTTATCCATATAATCAGCCCACCATCTGCTTAAAAATTTCAGCATAACGTAAAGCGACGCTATGGCTGTCATAAACGCCCAGAATCGATGTTCGAGCCCGGCGACCAATCTCCGGCAACAGATGACGGTGGTCGAGCAACCAGGCAATTTTATCAATCATCTCGTCCGGAGTCGCGGCCAGGAAACCGTTTTCATGCGGTTCGATAATTTTTTGTGTCATCGCCGTACGATTCGCCACTCCGAGCCGGCCACATGCCATATACTGGAGAAGCTTAAAAGCGCACTTACCTTTCGTCCAAGGGTCATCAACCAGAGGCATAAGTCCGATATCAAAATTCTGGATGTTGGTCACTTCATTCACAGCCGTCCAGTTTATTTTTTCCACTGGACAATGAAATTCGTCGATAAAATCATCGCATACTATATTTAGCTTGAAATCCCGGCGCTTTTCATAAAGCCGATTTAAAGGCCGGACCAGATTTTTAAGATAGACAAGGTTTGGCTTGGAACCAACCCAGCCAAGGGTTAATAATGAACCGGCCAACCTCTCCTCAGTTTCAGAACAAGGTCGAAAATAGTTACAATCAACTCCGGTCGGAACCACTTCGACCCGTTTCGCCCCGGCCATTAAAGCCTGTTCTTTAAGGTAGTCATTACCGGCCAAAAGAAGATCAGCCGAT
>JAGGTT010000094.1 GCA_021163565.1 Candidatus Tharpella sp. | reverse complement strand
TTGGTGGAGGTGGCGAGAATCGAACTCGCGTCCGAAAACCTTTACGTCAGGGCATCTACATGTTTAGGCGGATTTTAATTTAACCGGTCTTAAGCTCCTCCGATCGGGATCTTAAAGCGGCGATTTTCCATTAAATTTCGGACGGTAACCGGAAACTAATCACTATCCTATCCCACTCAAATGATACCCGGGTCCGGCTTAGCGGAAGTCAGCTGGTCGGGCACCTAGCTATGCAGCTAGGGCGTAGTCGCTATTATCGGCGTCTATGTTTGTTTCAGTCAGTTTAAGGAGTTATCTGAAAGCTCCACATGCAGCCCCACGCTTAGCATTCCCGTCGAACCCAGGACACCCCCGTGGTATTTCTATTAATATAATATAGCAGCTAAATGGAGATTTGGCAAGGGGCGGGTTGAGAATAGCGGCGTTTGGCCGGTTACAGCTCTTAACGGGTGCTGAATTCCCGGGCCATATCACGGTTTACAGCCTTGCGTTTCAGGTCTTCCCGTTTGTCGTGCAGTTTCTTACCCTGGGCCAAGGCGATTTCGACTTTGACCTTGCCCCGGGAGAAATAGGCTTTGGTCGGCACCAGAGTTAAACCTTTGGTCGTGACTTTGCCGATCAGGCGTTTAATCTCATATCTATGGAGTAATAGTTTTCGTGGCCGTAAGGGTTCGTGGTTGTGGATGTTGCCATGCGAATAGGGGCTGATATGGAAGTGTTCGAGGAAGATTTCGTTACCGTGGATGCGGGCGTAGCAGTCGTTCATGCTACCGCGGCCTTCACGCAGGGCTTTGACTTCGGTGCCGGCCAGGACAATTCCGGCCTCAAATTTCTCTAAAAGAGAGAAGTTGAAGCGGGCTTTTTTGTTGCTGCAGATTATTTTCTGGGCCATTTTCTTCTCTCTTTATAGTTTTGTCTAATGCGGGAGTTGCCCGCAAATAAGTGACTCTTATCAGAACATTATCTTGTTTTTCAAACAGAAAATAACCTGTAAGGCACTAAAAGAGTCGGGCCGCAATCCAGCTACCGGAGACGAAGGTGCCGATGGCGCTGCCGAGATTGGAGAGGGCGACAACCAGGAGAATGCGGCTTACCGGATTATGCCAGAAACCTTTGATTGAAGCAATATCCAAAGGGAGACTTTCAAAGTCGGCAACGGTCGGTTTCTTGATGGTTGCCTGCACCAGGCCGGAAACAAATCCGGCGGCGATAAATGGATTCAAACTGGTTATCGGGGCGGCAAGAAAGGCTGAAATTACAGTTAAAGGGTGGCCGCAGGCGATGGCCGCGCCGATGCCTGAGAGAACACCGTTAACCAGGAGCCAGATGTAGATCGATTCAAGCGTGTATTGACCGCCGCCCTTAAAGAATCCGAAAACTATCATGGCAACGATCAATCCGGGAATGCCCCATTTGAGAATGTTGGTCAATTGTGATTTGGGCGGAAGTTCCAAAATCGGCCCGAGCGGAGTCTCTGTTTCAATCTCCCGGACAATGCCTTCGATATGGCCGGCACCGACAATGCCAACGATAGTTTTGCCGGGTGCTTCCCGTAATTTTTGCGCGAGGAAGATGTCTCTTTCATCAATCAGGCGGCGTTTGACACCGGGGAAGCCGGCAGTGAATTCAGCCAGAAGATTCTCAAGCTGATCCTCTTCGAGCATATTATCGACCATCTCTTTATCAATCTCTTCACTGAAGATAACCCCGCTCAAAAGATGGAAGATCATCTTCATCTTCTGCCAGAGTCCCAAATAGCCCCAGACCCGCTTTAAGGTGATCTCAATCGGGCGGTCGGCGAGCACCAGCTCGGCGTTAATCGCTTCGGCTTCAGTAATGCCGGCCATCATTTCAGCACCGGGCTGAACCCCAAGCTGCTTGCCGAGACGGCGATAGAAGGCACTTAAGATAAGTTGGGTTAAAAGGAAGAGGGCTTTCTTCTCTTTAATGACCTTGACGATATCCATCTTCTGCCACTGATCCCGCTGGGTCATGGCTTTATGACGGGGCGGGCAGAGTTCAACCGCGACCGTATCCGGCTGCAGAGCCCGGATTGTCATTTCAACCTCAGTAACGCTCTTTTGCGAAACGTGGGCGGTGCCGACCAGGTAGATATCTTTATCCAATATCGAGATGTGACGGATGCTGTCGGGGAGTGCCGGCTGGTCGTCACTTTGCCGGGCTGATGCTGTTGATTCTATTGCTGTCATTTCGAGTGTTCTATTTTAACCGGAAATTTGAATTTACAGGGCTTTTAAAATGCCCGAGCCATCTACCATAAAATATGGCCTAAAAGCAACTCTCAATCTTTATAGGTAGTGTTTAGTTGATAGTTTTGCCGTTGCCGGATTTCAGGCGCAGGTTTTGTCTCACGGGAATGTAGATTACGGACTTTATGCGTAGCCGTTTTTCAAAAGTTGAAAAATATGTCGGGCCAGAACTTCAGGATCGTTATGGGAAGGCTTGAAACCCGGCATGAAGGTTCTAATAGGTGTGATCTGGTAATGATGAATAATCAGGCTTATGATTGAGACGGTCAACAGGTGCGGGTCGAGGTTGGAGGTAAGTTCCTGACATAGTTCATTAATGTTGCGGAAGAAATCACCGAAAACATGATTGGCAAGAAGCTGCAGACGGGTTTCATCTCCATCCAGAATTTCCCGCTCCAGCAGCCTCCGGAAATTATCATCATCATAAACTATTTTGCACATTTTTTCAATTACATGACGCAGGCGCAGTTCTGGACTTGCTTTAAGGGTGAAGGCTTTAATCACGAGGTCAGCATGTTTGTTGTAGGCCTGGACCGTAGCTTCGATATAAAGTGTCTGTTTGTCAGGAAAGTGATGATAAAGAGATGCTGCTTTAAGACCAACCGTCCGGGCAATCTCGCGCATGCTGACTCTGGCGTATCCTTTCTCAGCAAACAGCGGGATCGTGGCGGCCAGAATTTCTTCTTTAGTGTGTTGTTTATAATTACTCATGAATTATAATTCTCCGGTTGCGTAGCGCAAGCGGATAACGGCCAGAACGGCGTCATTGCCGGCTTTATCATAGTTGACAAAATTTATTGTCCGCAAGGTCTCCGCATCCAGAACTTCGGTGTTGGTGCCGACTCCTTCCTTGTAACGGTTTCGGGTTACATTTAAGTTTTCTTCGGCCTGATTCAGGGTCTCTTTAGTAACTTTTACCCGTTTGCGGCTCTCCTGCATATCAAGCCAGGCCTGGCGTACCTGCAGTTGAATTATGGTTTTCAATTCCTGGTGGTGTTCCGCCAGAGCCCGGGATTGAGACTGCAGAGCCCGGCCTTTATTTTTGGCGACATTACCGTCGAAAATATCCCAGGATGCCATGACCATTGCCTGCCATGTACTTTCATGGGCCTGATGTGAATTTTCGTGATAATCATAGCCGCTTTTCAGCATCACCTTTGGGCCGCTTACAGCTTTAGCCGATTTGGCTTGTAATTTCATGGCTTCTATCTGCTCCGCCAGAGCCATCAATTCCGGACGTTTTTCTACGGCTGTCAGGCTTAAATCAGTCAATTCGGTGGTTGGGTAGTGGAGCGGAATTGCGGATATGTCAACTGCGTAATCCAGGGGCCGGTTGAGCTGGCGATTGTAGGCGGAACGGGCAATATCAAGCCGGTTCTGGGACTGCAGTAACATCTGCTTGGCATTGGCTAGAGCAACCTGGGCTGCCAGAAGATCGTTAATTGGAACCATGCCGACATCATGCAGATTCTTGACATCAGTTGTATGCGCGGCCAGACTCTGTTCGTGACTTAAAGCAACATCAGTTTGCTGTTTCCGGAGAAGAATCGCAATATAGGTTTCGGCGATTTTCAGTTTTACCTTCTGCCGGGCCGCAGTTTCGGTGAATTCACCCGCTTTAAGATCAGCAGTCGCGGCATCGATTGCCGAACTTATCTGAAAATGTGTGTAAAGCGGCAGAGAAACCATCGCCTGGTAGGAGAGCGAGCGCTCGTCCGCAGTGCTGAATTCCCTGTCGTAAAGGTAGACTCCGGGTTCGTTGTCGAGCCAGAGATAGCCGGCCCCGAGATTGATGGTCGGTAGACGTTGGCCTTTGGCGGCTGCCAGTTGGGCCTGTTTGGAGTTAGTCTCTTCTCCGACGGCCTTAATGAGATGGTCAACTTTAAGGCCAATCTCCCAGGCTTGCTCCAGAGTTTCAGCGAAGCTTACGGCCGCAAAAGTTGAGAAAAAGATAAAAAAGCTTACAGCTATAAAAAGTTTCTTCATTTTGTTTTTACCTTTGTTCGTTTGAAACCGTTGCGGCGCCAGCGGGTTATCTGTTCAAAACTATTTTCCATCAGAGAATAGACCGCCGGAACCACCAGCAGGGTCAAAATGGTTGAACTGAGCATCCCTCCGATAACCGCAACCGCCAGCGGCCCGTTGGTATCGGCCCCGGCCCCGTAACCTAAGGCGGCAGGCAACATGCCGAGAATCAGGGTGAAGGCGGTCATCAGTACTGGCCGCAGCCGGTTCGGGCAGGCTTCATGCAATGCTTCGGAAATATTTTTCCCTTCCCGCCGCAGCTGATTTGTAAGATCAACTAAAAGGATGGAGTTTTTGGTTACCAGTCCCATAAGCAGCACCAGGCCGACCATTGAAAAGACATTGAGCCCATGACCGAAGAGCCACAAACCACCAATACCGCCGACAATGGCCAGAGGTTGAGCGACCATGATGATTAAGGGTTGAGTAAACGAGTTGAATTGGCTGGCCAGCACCATATAGACCAGGATAATTGCCATGATAAAGGTGAAGCTGATATAGTGGACGGTTTTTCCGAACTCCTCCGCCCGGCCCCGCATTTTTACATTGTAACCGAGCGGTAGCAGATCTTTGCTGGCGGCCATAATTTTTTTGACGGCCGAGCCTAAGGCGATATCTGGAGTTGCATAAAATTCAGCTGCATATTGAAGGTCGTAGCGGGCGATAATCGCCGGCCCCAGTACCTCTTCGAAATGAGCTACCGTATCCAGCCGCACCAGTTCACCGCTGCGGGTTCTAAGATAGATGCGGCGCAGATCCTGCGGTGTGGTAATTGTGCCGGCGGTGGCTTTCAAACGGATATCATAGCGTTCGCCATCACCGGGCTCATCATTAAATTTGGCTACATCATAACCACCGACAATCGCATTTACCGCCATTGCCACATCCATAGCTGAAAGTTCAAGATCAGCCACTCGTACCCGGTCGATAATAAGTTTAACCTGAGGCAGATCAAGCTGCAGATCAAGGTCAATTCGGCCGAGGCCGGTTTCATTTGCAAGTTTTCGGTTTAACTTATGAGCCAGCTCCGCGACCTGGCTCAGCTCCGGCCCCGTCAGACTGAACTGCAGCGGTTCACCCCGGCTACCGCCGATAAACGAGGCCGGAGAAGGAAAAGCCATGACCCCGGGGATTTCCGCCAGTTCTTTGCGTAAAATCGGAATCAGTTCATATTGTTTAAGTTTACGTTCTTTGAGTGGAGTCAGGCGGATGGAGATCTCGCCTCGGGAGACCTGCCCGGTGGCATCATTGCCGATGGATGAGAGATAGGAGAGGATCTCCGGATGAGTTTTTAAAACTTTTTCAATTTCCGTCAGCCGGTCGTTGGTATATTCAATAGATGATCCCAAAGGGGTTTTCAGAGTGATCATAAAATGACCTTTGTCTTCGGGCGGCATAAAACTTTTTCCGATCTTGCCGGCCAGGGGCATGAATAGCCAGACCATGATTACGGTCAGGATAATCATCGTCCAGCGAAAACGTAAGGCGAGACCCAGAATTTTGCGATAGAAATTTTCCAGTGCCTGAAGTCCGGATTCCCATAAAGTGTAAAGTGCGCCTTGTTTCGGTTTGACACTTAAGAAACGGGAACAGAGCATTGGGGTTAAAGTGATCGAAAGAAAAAGAGAGGTGAGAACGCCCACCGTCACGACCACTGCAAAGGCGGTGAAAAAACGGCCGATGATGCCGCCCATAAATATTACCGGGGCGAAGATGCAGGCCAGAGAGAAGGTCGCGGCGAGCACCGGAAAGATAACCTGGTTGGTGCCGACCAGAGCCGCCTTAAAAGGGTCCATGTCCGGAAATTTTTCGCGATAACGGAAGATATTTTCGAGTACGACAATCGCATCATCAACGACTACGCCAATCAGCAGCAGCAGGGCCAGCAGAGTCATCTTGTTGAAGGTGAAGCCGCCGAAATACATTACCATGATGGCACCGAGCAGAGATACCGGAATTGCGGTCGAGATGATCAGGGTTGAACGAAAGGATGTTAAAAAAGCGAAGACCACCAGGGCTGCAAACAGGGTGCCCAGAATAATATGATCTTTTAAGGCGGCGACCGAGGCTTCGATAAAATCACCATCATTTGAGGCGATTTCAATTTTAAGTCCCGGCGGCAGCTGCGGGATAATCTGCTGTTCAAGTTTTTCTTTAACGGTATTAACGATAGCTACCGTATTGGAACCGGTTATTTTGACAATACCGAGACTGACACATGGCTTATCGTTATAGCGGGCCAGTTTACGGTTGTCTTCAAGGCCGTCGACCACCGTTGCAATCTGTTTCAAGCGAATGGCGGCTTCGCCCCGGTGGGCAATAATCAGATCGGCAATATCGCTGACATTATGGAATTCAAGGTTGAGCTTGATCAGGTTTTCCCGCATCCCGCCCACCAGATAACCGCCCGGCATCTGCAGATGGTTGGTATGAAAGGCCCGGACGACATCGCCAATGGTAATCGCCAGACCGGCCATTGCTTCAGGCTGGAGATTTACCCGAATTGTTCGGTCACGTTTACCTCCGAGCTTGACTTCACCAACTCCTTCAATCGATTCGAGCCGTTTCTTGACAATATTCCGGGCATATTGATTGAGCTGCTGCAGGGTGCGATCACCCGACAGACTCAGCCACATTACCGGCTCGGCTCCAATCTCCATTTTAGCGACTACCGGAGGATCCGCTTCTTTCGGCAGATCTCGCAAAGCCTGGTTGACTTTGGCTTGAACTTCATTGAAGGCAACATCAACATCACGGCTGAGTTTAAGTCTGACGATGACGACGGAGACTCCGGGCGCCGAGCGGGAGATGATGTGATCGATGCCGGGGGTCGAGTTGACCGAGGTTTCAATGACATTGGTAACCGTGGTGTCAATGATATCGGGATCGGCCCCGATCATAGTGGTCGTAATTGAGATCATCGGGAAATCGATTTCGGGTAGTTCATCTACCCCGATCCGGTTGTAGCTGACCAGTCCGAAAAGGATGATAACCGCACTCAGCATGATCGCGAGCACATGCTGCTTGATAGATAACTCGGGCAGATTCATTACGGTTTCTCCCGCACCGGGGCTCCGTTAGTGAGAAAGCCCGCCCCATCAACAATTATTTTCTCATCTCCAGAGAGACCCTTTATAATTTCAATCAGATCTCCCTGATGCAGGCCGGTGGTTACTTTATGCTGGCAGGCTTTGCCGTCTTTAATCTCGTAGACAACCTCGCCGGCCGGTCGTCTGACCACGGCTTGGGACGGAACCATAATACCGTCACGGCGGTCAATAATAACTGTGCCGTTAACGGTGCCTCCCGGTCTCCAGGCACCAGGATTTTCAAGGTAAATGATAACCTCAATCGCCCGGCTGTGGATATTGACGGCGGGTCTGATCTGGTTGATTTTTGCTTCAATTATACGGTCTTGACTGAGAGGGGAGGTGAGTTTGACTTGCTGGCCGGTCGCCAGAAGGCTGCCGACACTTTCAGGAAAGGGTAATACGATACGCAGCAGCTGATCGGTTACCATCAGAAAAAGCGGGGTTCCCGGCTTGACAAAGTCACCTTTGGAGACAAATCTTTTTTCAATCCAGCCGCCCACCGGGGCAAATACTGAGGTCTTGTCGAGGCGGCGCTGGTTGTCAGCCAGGCGGGATTTGGCACCTTCAAGTTGGTTTTTAAGGGTAATAAGTTTGACTTTGGCATTATCAAAGCGTTCCTGAGAGATTGATTTCTTTGTCAATAGGCTCTGGTAGCGTTTGACGGTACGTTGCTGGTTTTTAATTAAAGCTTTCAGCCGGTTGATCTCTGATTGCAAACCCTTTTTTTCGAGTTTCTGCTGTTCGCTGTCGATGGTCAGCAGAGGGCTTTCGGTTTCGACTACCTGACCGGTATCGACAAATATTTTCTCTATGCGGCCGGAGACTTCAGACGCCACGGTCGGGTTGACCTTGGCCTCAATCCAGCCCATTGCTTCTTCGGTGATGATGACCGTATCGCGGGTTATTGTAGTGGTGGTTACCGGCGTCGCCTGATTGCCGGGACTGGCCCAGCTGCTGCCCACACAGGTAAGAGTCAGTGAAAGTAAAATGATAAAATGAACTTTTCTCAGCATTTTCTTTTCTCCAGATTACGACAGTCAGGGCTAACTATTAACTAACGTTCGGTAGGTACAATACACATATGTAACCAATTCGTCAAGTATGAATAGTATTTCCCGGAGTTCTACTGAGTCGCAAACCTATGATATAACAGGTGCAGTTGTCGCCGTAACCGGGATTGTTTATTAATTAATACGCAATCAACATTCCATGTTACGCAATTTTCATTCCATATCCAGAGCGAATAGCGCCGCTCCGTAAGCGCCCATAAGTTGCGGGTGTTCGGGCATGAAAACCTTTTCTTTGGTTTCTTCTTCAATTACTTTGCGGATTGCGGGATTTTTGACCACACCACCGGAAAGCAGTAGCGGCGGCACCAGGCCGACGCTGTGAACCATAGAGACTATCCGCCGGATAAGAGAGCGATGCAGGCCCATTAGTATCGGTTCGACGGCGACCCCGTGGGCGACCATGGAGATGATCTCTGATTCGGCAAATACCGTACAGGTGCTGGAAATGCTGACTTCTTCCGTCGCCGAGAGAGCAACCGCACCCATCTCTTCGATTGGTACCTGCATCCGGGCGGCACTGTTTTCGAGGAAACGGCCGGTACCGGCCGCGCATTTATCATTCATGGCAAAGTCGATTACCCGGCCTTGATCTCCGACGATAATAACCTTACTGTCCTGACCGCCGATATCGACCAGTGTTCCCCCGTGACCTAATTGCCTGAAGACACCTCTGGCGTGACAGGTTATTTCCGTGACTTTTTTTACCGCCTGATGTACCAGATTACGGCCATAGCCTGTCGCTACCAGGGGTATGCCTTCCCGGGAGCCGATCTCTTTTTGCAGTATGTCGATAAAAGAATCCACCTGTTTTTCCACCCGGGGATCAACTACTTCCAAGTGGTTCCAGACCATCTCTCCCGCAGTATTCACGCCAACCATTTTAACCGTGGTCGAACCCACATCAATTCCTAATGCCGCAATTTTCATAAAATACATCTCCAAGGGAAAATTATCGTAACTATTCAACTAACCCGCAAATTCAGGGTACACAATCCCGATTTCCTTCGGAGAATCGGGTTATGTCCCCCAAATTTGCTGAAATAAATCAATATATGGCAATTTATAACTTATGCTGAACAGTTACAAATTATCTAACATTTGA
>JAGGTT010000248.1 GCA_021163565.1 Candidatus Tharpella sp. | reverse complement strand
TGTGTAATCTGATTGCTGATTCCATCTCTCCCCGGCTGGTGCCGAACGTGGAGTTTGTGACGGTTGCCGGGAAAACCCTGCTGGTGGTTGAAGTTTTTCTCAGCAATCTGCGCCCCCATTGGATCAATGCCGAAGGGGCCGATGCCGGGGTTTATGTTCGTCTGGGATCGACCAACCGGCAGGCGGATCGCGAGTTGATTGCCGAGCTGAGGCGTTCAGTTGAAGGGATCTCTTTTGACGAGATGCCGCTGCCGGAGTTAACAGTTGACGATCTGGATTTAAGCGCAGCTCAGGCTTTATTTGGTAATTTACGAACTTTAGACGAGCAGGCTCTGATCACGCTGAAATTGCTGACCCGCCATCAGGGTCGTCTGGTACCTACCAAAGGCGCAATTCTGCTCTTCGGCAAGCAACGGATCTTTCACTTTCCCGATGCCTGGATCCAGTGCGGTCGTTTTTTCGGCACCGAAAAGATTGATATTTTCGATCATATCGAAATTAACCAGCCCCTGCCCGGGGCGGTTGACGAGGTGATGCTGTTTCTGAAAAAACATGCCTATCGCGGGGCCGACCTTTCAGATATTCGCCGCAAAGATGTCTGGAATATTCCCCTGGAAATTTTACGCGAGGTGGTCGTCAATGCCCTGGTTCACGCCGATTATTCCCAGCGGGGTGCTCCCATCCGGGTTGTCTTCCTTGATGATCGCATTGAGGTCGAAAACCCCGGTATCCTGCTGCCCGGTTTGACCATTGAGGACATGAAGCAGGGAACCTCAAAAATCCGCAACCCGGTTATCGCCCGGGTATTCCGCGAACTGCGTCTGATTGAACAATGGGGAACCGGCGTGCGCCGCATTTTCGCGGAGGCCCGGGAACTGGGGCTCAAAGAACCGGAGATTGTCGAGGTCGGCATGCGGCTGCGATTTATTGTACCCTTGCTTGAACCAATAAAAGTGAAAACCGGAACCGTACAAGTCAGTGAGCAAGTCAGTGAGCAAGTCAGTGAGCAAGTCAGAACAGTTCTTTCTTTCTGTAAGCATGGAGCTAAAAGCAAACAGGAAATTTTGCAGGCCCTTGGTCTTGCTAACGTATACTTGAATTACAAACGGCATGTTGTTCCTCTGTTGGAACAGCATTTACTTGAGATGACCATTCCCGAAAAGCCCAAAAGCCGCCTGCAAAAATATCGGTTGACGGCGAGGGGCCGAGAAATTGTGGAGAGCATTGAACCAGCTGAAAAAAAGGAACTCTAAAATGTCGACCAGCACCTGAAATTCTTAATAAACAAAGAGGGTTATGTTGCCTATGTTGAATACTGGAACAGTAAATTAAAATAATTCAGGAGAACCAATAAGGGTATCAAAAACCTTTTAACAGGGGTAAAATGCAAGAAACAACACCGGCAGCAATAGCATCTCCTGTAACGCGATAATGAGATCTTTAAGAGAAAAAATCACTTGAAATAAATATTTTTTCATATTATTTGTCTTTTCTCAGTTGATTACAACCTATTTATTGGAGACAAGACATGCTTATTTCATTTTCCCTGGAAAACTGGTTGTCATTTAAAAATAAAACAGACTTTACCCTGGTTGCCAGCCGGGAATTACAGCATCGAGAACGCATTCCGTATATTCCCCGTTATAATATGCGAGTGTTGCCGACCGCGGCCATCTATGGTGGCAATGCCTCCGGAAAAACCAACTTTTTTCAGGCCTTCAATTTTGCCCGCCAGCTGATTACCCAGGGAACGAAGCCGGAAGGATTGATTCCGGTTGAACCGTTTCGCCTGGATCCTTCCTGTTTGAAAAATCCATCAACCTTTTCATTTGAAATCATGGTTGACGGCACCTGTTATGAATTTGGTTTTAAGGTTACCCGGGATCAGGTAATCGAAGAATGGTTGCTTGAGATTCTGAAAACCACGGAAAAAGTGCTGTATCACCGGCATAAGGAAGAGATTCGCTTTGCGCCAGCTTTAGATAAAGATAAATTTCTCCACTTTGCCTTTCAGGGTACGCGTAATAATCAGCTTTTTCTGACCAACGCGGTGAGTCAGAAGGTCGAGCGTTTTAAGGGGATTTACAACTGGTTTCGGGATGATCTGGTCATGATTGCCCCGGATAGTCGTTTTGCTCCTTTTGAAGGCTTTCTTGATGAACAGCATCCCCTCTATGCTGATTTCAACCATGTTCTTGCAAGTCTGGATACGGGTATTGTGCGCCTGGGCGGTGACGAAATTCCTTTTGAAAATATTCCTCTGCCGGAGGCTTTGAAAAGCAGGATACAGGAAGAGCTGGGTGCCAATGATACTATCCGGTTTGTCAATGAACCGCTTAATGAGCGGTTTGTCATTTCCCGTCGGAACGGAGAATTGAAGGCGTGGAAGCTGGTTAGTTTTCACGCCGGAGCCGACAACCGGGAAATCAAGTTTGAAATCCGGCAGGAGTCGGATGGCACCAGCCGGATTATTGACCTCTTGCCGGCCTTTCTTGAACTCTCACAACCACAGGCCTGTAAAGTCTATATGATTGATGAATTGGATCGCAGCCTGCACAGCCTGCTGGTCAGGAGTCTGCTGGAAAACTATCTCTCGACCTGCAATCCTGAGTCCCGTTCGCAACTGTTGTTTACCACGCACGATGTTCTGCTCATGGACCAGGAGCTTATGCGTCGTGATGAAATGTGGGTGGCTGAACGTGATGGTGAAGGTTCATCAGCCTTAATCCCCTTCAGCGAATATAAAGATATTCGCAACGATAAAGATATCCGCAAAAGCTACCTGCAGGGTCGCCTGGGTGGTGTGCCGCGGATTCTGCCGGGCAATGTGGCATCTCATGTGGAGGATGGAGCAACGGCATGAGGAATTCAAGGCATAAAAGATCGTACGGCAATATCCTTTATCGTCAACTTTTCCTGGTTTTTCCAGAGGGGAAGCTGACAGAAAATCTGTATTTCAGGATGTTTTCAAGTCGCAAGTTTACGGTTAAAGTTTTTCCCAACAATCGTAAAAGCGACCCCATCCATATCCTGCAGAAAGCCACAGATTATGTCCGAAAGCATGGAAGGGAAACAGGCGATCAGGTTTGGTTGGTTATTGATCGTGATATTTGGCCCGAAGAGCAGCTAACGGATGTTTGTACTGCTTGCCGGGAACAGGGGTTTGTTATCGCGGTCAGTAATCCCTGCTTTGAATACTGGCTGCTGTTGCATTTTGACAGTGGCGATGGCATTGTTGATAGCCGCGGTTGTATCCGAAAGTTGAAAAATTATCTTCCTCATTTCCAGAAAGGACATGTTGAGATCGACAGGTTTAAACCAGGTGTTCAGGATGCCATTGTCCGGGCCAAACGTAAGGACAGGCCGCCAACTCCTGATTGGCCCCGTTCACCCGGCAGTACGGTTTATCGTCTGGTTGAGAAACTGAAAGATGAGCCAATATGAATAAAATAGCTGAAGCCCTGACGGGGATGTTCGACCGCCACCGGATTGTTTTCTGGTACGACGACAGGCAGGAACTGCGGCCCGAGTTT